>NZ_CATWFF010000072.1 GCF_958350005.1 uncultured Megasphaera sp.
TGGCTGCGCGTGTCCTGCGCGCAGGAAGGACAGATGCGGCCGGCAGGGGCAATTCATGATGATGTATATCAGCTGGTGCAGACTGTGCTGAACCCATAGAGAATACGTGTATTTTGGCAGTAAACCTAGACTTTACTGCCAATTTTTTTTATAATAAATTAGTTAAGATATTTTTTAACGGCAAAGGAGAAATCCATGGAATCGGCGTATTTTCAGGGCATTATTGGACATGGGGCTATAAAGAAACGCCTGCAGCAGCTGATGGAAAGAGATCGGCTGCCTCATGCCATGATTTTTGCCGGACCGGCCGGTGTGGGCAAGACGCTCATGGCCTGTGCTGTTGCCTCAGCCGTGACGGGGCGAACTGTCTTTGAACGGCGGGAAGAGCTGACAGATGTGCCTGTCTTATCTGACCGGGATGAGGCCTATTATGTGGCTCCTGTCGGGGCTATGCTGAAGGTCGGCCAGTTTCGCCAGCTTCAGAGCCGGCTCATGCTGCAGGGGCGGACAGCCCGGCGCATATGTGTCATTGATCACGTAGAAACGATGAATGCCGAGTTTGCCAACTGCATGCTGAAAACCCTGGAAGAACCGCCGCCGGGAGTGTGCTTTATTCTGATTACAGATCAGCCGTCGCTGCTGCTGCCGACGATTATTTCCCGGTGTGCCTATATTTCCTTTGATCCTGTCAGCGACGAGGATATGCTGCAGGGACTGCAGCAGCTCCGCGGCGGACAGACCAGTGACTACGAACAGGCTGTGGCCTGGGGCGGCGGCATCGTATCTGCCGTATATGCCTATCTGGACGGCAACGGGGCTGAAGAAGCGCGGCAGGCCCTGCTGTTTCTGCATACCATATCGGAACATGCCTGTCCCTATGCCAAGTGGCTGTCCGTATCTGTCGATATCGGCGATGGGGCGGCCATGGATATATTCCGCTGGATTGCCCTGTTTCTGCGGGATCTGGCTGTCCTGCGCAGCGGCGCCGATGAGCACCTGCTGCGGCTGCGCCAGTACAGGAAGGATATGATGGAACTTTTGCCGTATTGGCCGGATGCAGGCATTTTCACAGCCCTGCAGGTGATGGAAGAAGGAATGGAAGCCCTGAAGCGCCACGTCAATGTGCGTCTCGTATGGGATTATGTCTGTATTCGCTGTATAAAGGCCAAAGGAGGTATGTAATGGTCATAGTAGGGGTGCGGTTTAAACCGGCCGGTAAAATATATTATTTTGATCCGACAGGTATTTCCCTGTCACTGGAAGACGGCGTCATTGTCGAAACGGCGAGGGGCATGGAATACGGTACCGTTGTCATTGCACCGCGTACGGTCAAGGATGGCGATGTCGTCCAGCCGTTAAAGCCCATTATCCGCAAGGCGACGGCCAAGGATCTGCGTCAGGTAGAGCGGAATAAAGAACGGGAAGCCAAGGCCTTTGACATTTGTCTGGAGAAAATAGCCAAACATAAGCTTCCCATGAAGCTTATTGACGTCGATTATACGTTCGATATGGGAAAAATTATCTTCTTTTTTACGGCAGACGGGCGCATCGACTTTCGGGAACTGGTCCGCGATCTGGCTTCGGTATTTCGTACGCGTATTGAACTGCGGCAGATTGGCCTTCGTGATGAAGCCAAAATGATCGGCGGCATTGGCTGCTGCGGCCGGCCTTTGTGCTGTGCCACCTTTCTGGGAGATTTCAAGCCCGTATCGATCCGCATGGCCAAGAGTCAGGGCATGTCGCTGAATCCGACGAAAATTTCCGGTATCTGCGGCCGTCTCATGTGCTGCCTGCGCTATGAAAACAGCCTGTATACGTCAGGCGAGCTGAAATGTGCAGGATGCCAGCAGAAAGAAGGACAGCAGAAGCCGCCGGCTGTGGGCAAAAAAGTCATGACCGATGACGGCGTCGGCACGGTGCTGCGGATTCACATGAAAGATCATACCGTAAAAGTACAGCTGGATACAGGCCATTCGGTCAACGTGGCCTGGTCCGATGTGGCGGAACTGGATCATGACGATTGAGCTCAACGCCCATGAACGGCTGGATGACCTGGTTCTGGACGGCATGAAGCTGATTCAGCGGGATGACGAATTCTGCTTTTCCCTGGATACGGTAGTATTGGCTCATTTCGGTACGGCACCGCGCAGTCCTGTCCTCGACCTGGGGACGGGAACGGCAGCTATTCCCCTCATATTGACTGCCCGCGGTGTCCGGCAGATTACAGGGGTCGAGCTGAATCCGGTCATGGCTGATATTGCCCGCCGCAATGTGGCTCTCAATGGCCGTGACGATCGTATTCGCATTGTAGAAGGCGATTACCGGCAGCTGAAGAAGTGGGTTTCCAGCGGCTATTATAGCGCTGTTTACGCCAATCCGCCCTATCGGGAAAAGAGCCGCGGTGCCTGCAGCGAGCTGGACGGTGTGCGCCGGGCCCGTCATGAAGAGACAGCGACGCTGGCCGATGTCATGGCGGCTGTACAGTACGCTCTGAAATATCGGGGGAGGTTTCGCATGGTTCATATTACGGAACGCCTGACAGATATTCTGGAAGCTATGCGCCAGTACGGCATAGAACCGAAGACGGTGCAGTTCATTCACGGCCGTCCAGATAAAAAGGCGAAGCTCTTTCTCGTAGAAGGCGTGCGGGGAGGAAGCCCGGGACTGGACGTCCTGCCGCCCCTTATTGTGCACGAAGCTGACGGCGCATACAGCCGCGCTGTTCTCGCCATGTACGGCAAGACCTGATACAGAAAGGAGATACGATGGCAGAGATTTTTCAAAAAGGGACGCTCTATCTTTGTCCGACGCCGATTGGCAACCTCGAAGATATGACTTATCGTGCTGTGCGCTGCCTGCGCGAAGCCGATATTGTCGCCGCCGAAGATACGCGTCATACGAAGCAGCTCTTTGCCGCGTACGGTATTGAAACGCCCCTGACCAGTTATCATGAACACAATAAAGCCGAAAAAGGGCCTCATCTTCTGGAACTGTTGCAGGAAGGGAAGATGGTCGCCCTGGTCAGCGATGCCGGCATGCCGGCTATCTGTGATCCCGGCAGCGATATGGTTCATCTGGCTATTGAGGCAGGTATTCCTGTCGTGCCTCTTCCAGGGGCCAATGCCGGTTTGACCGGTCTGATTGCGTCCGGTATGGACACGACGCGGTTTACGTTCATCGGCTTTCTGCCGAAGACGCAGAAACACCGCCTGCCCGTGCTGGAATCAGTCAAATCCTATGAAGGGACGCTCATCTTTTATGAAGCACCCCATCGCATTCAGACGGTCCTGCGGGAACTGCAGGATCATCTCGGTAACCGGCAGGCTGTTTTGTGCCGGGAACTGACCAAAAAATATGAACAGTATCTGCGCGGATCGCTGAGTGAGTTGCAGGAACAGCTGGCTCAGCAGGGGACGCGCGGTGAATTTGTTGTTCTCGTCGCCGGTGCAGCGCCCATGGAAGACACAGCTGTGCCGGATGATGCAGATTATGCCGCCATGGTTCAGCAGCTCATGGATCAGGGCGCTGATAAAAAGGACGCTGTCCGCACCATAGCCAAACAGTGCGGCGTGCCGAAACGCAGGGTATATCAGGCTGCGCTCACGTTATCATAAATCGGCTCATTTGCCGGTACAGGAGGAAACGCTCTATGACTGAAAAGAAGAAGTATTACATTACGACCCCGATTTATTACCCCAGTGCCAAGCTTCATATTGGCCACACGTACTGCACGACCATTGCCGACTCGCTGGCCCGGTTTCACCGGCTTCGCGGTGACGACGTCTTTTTCCTGACTGGATCTGACGAACACGGACAGAAAATTCAGCGCGCTGCTGAAGCCAAGGGCGTAACGCCGCTGCAGTACGTCGATGAAATCGTTGCCCTGTTCCAGGATTTATGGCACAGACTGCATATTTCCAACGATGATTTCATTCGGACAACAGAAAAACGCCACGAAAAAGTAGTTCAGAAACTGATGCAGATTTCCTACGACAACGGCGATATTTACAAAGGTGAATATACGGGCTGGTACTGTACGCCGTGCGAATCGTTCTGGCCGGAAAACAAGCTGCCTGAAGGAAAGCATGTCTGCCCGGACTGCGGCCGGCCCCTGGAACTGGTAAAAGAAGAAGCATATTTCCTGAAAATGAATAAATATGCTGATCGGTGGCTGAAATTTATTGATGAACATCCCGATTTCATTCAGCCTGAATCGCGGCGCAATGAAATGATTTCGTTTGTAAAAAGCGGCCTTGAAGATCTGTGTGTATCCCGTACGTCCTTTGACTGGGGGATTAAAGTACCCTGGGATCCGAAGCACGTCGTCTATGTCTGGTTTGATGCCCTGGCTAACTACCTGACAGCTGTCGGCTATATTGATGACCCCAAAAAATTCGCCAAATTCTGGCCTGCTGATCTGCATCTCGTCGGCAAGGAAATCGTCCGTTTCCATACTATTATCTGGCCGATTATGCTCATGAGCTGCGGTCTGCCTATTCCGAAAAAGGTCTTCGGTCACGGCTGGCTCATTGTAGACGGCACGAAGATGAGCAAATCCCTGGGCAACGTCGTCGATCCTATTCCTCTGATCGAACGGTATGGTGCTGACGCACTGCGGTATTATCTGCTCAAGGAAGTGCGCCTCGGTCAGGACGGCAATTTCTCCCTGCCTTCCTTCATTAACCGCATTAACTCGGACCTGGCCAACGATCTGGGAAATCTGCTGCAGCGGACCCTGGCGATGGTGGAAAAATATGAAAACGGCGTTGTTGCCGGCCCGTCCGCTTCCGAACCAGTCGATGCAGAACTGGCTGAATGTGCTGTAAAGACGGCGAAGGAATTTGAAGCCTACATGGACGACATGAAGATTAATGACGCCATTAATGATGTATGGACCCTCATTCGCCGCAGCAATAAGTATATTGATGAAACGACGCCATGGGTACTGGCAAAGGACGATGCCAAGAAAGAACGGCTCCAGACAGTACTGTACAACCTTCTCGAATCGCTGCGCATCATTGCCATCCTGGTCAGCCCGGTTATTCCGGTCAGCGCTGCTGATATGTGGAAGCAAATCGGCCTGGGCGACTTCAGCAGTGCAAACCTGCCGGATGCACAGGTATGGGGCAAATACCCGGCCCAGACGAAAGTATGCAAAGGCGAAGCCCTGTTCCCGCGGTACGATTTAAATGAAGAAATTGCCGATGCGGATCCACAGGAACTAAAAGCCGATGCCTGCCCGGCTGCCAAGGAACCGACGAAGCCGGAAATTTCCATTGATGACTTTGCCAAATGCGACCTCCGCGTCGGCAAGATTGTAGCCTGTGAAAAGATCCCCAAGGCCAAAAAACTGCTGAAACTGCAGGTAGACCTGGGAACAGAAACGCGGCAGATCGTCAGCGGCATTGCCAAACATTATAATCCAGACGATCTGGTTGGCCGCAGCGTCGTCGTCGTTACCAATCTGAAGCCGGTTAAGCTGTGCGGCGTTGAATCAAACGGCATGGTCCTCGCCGCCCTGGACGGTGCTGATAAACTCCAGGTCGTTTTGGCTGACGGCATGCCGGCAGGAAGCCAGGTGCGGTAAATGCTGTTTGATACCCATTGCCATATTAATGATGAAGCTTATGCCGAAGACCGGGAGGCCATGATGGAACGGGCCTTTGCTGCCGGCATGACCTACATGCTGTGCCCTGGCACGGATATTCAGACATCGGCTGAAGCCGTTGCGCTGAGTCACCAGTATCTGCAGGTATACGCAGCCGTCGGCATCCATCCGGAAGACGCCGCTTCGGCGACACCGGAAGGCTTTGCCCAGATTCGCCAGTGGCTGCAGACAGAGAAAAAAGTCGTCGCCATCGGTGAAGTAGGCCTGGATTATCATTGGCCGGAACCGTCTCATGATATTCAGCACGATGTCTTTATTGAACAGGTCAAAATGGCGGCAGAACTGGATGTGCCTCTGGATATACACGACCGTGAAGCCCACGGTGATACGATGGACATTCTCCGCAAGTACGGCAAGGGGACGCGCGGCGTGTTTCACTGCTATTCAGGCAGCCTGGAAATGGCGCAGGAACTGATCAAGATGGGCTATTACATCGGCTTTACAGGGACGATGGTATTCCCGAAGTCCAAAAAGCTGAAGCACATTGTCTGCGAACTGCCGCTGGACCGCATCCTCATCGAAACGGACAGCCCCTATCTGACGCCGCCGCCGTATCGGGGCCGCCGGAACGAACCGGCTTACGTCCAGTACGTGGCAGAAGAAATTGCCCGTCTGCGGGACATGGATGTTCATGAAGTGCGCCGTATTACCGAAGAAAATGGCCGGAGAATTTTTGGAATTCCCAGTGATATACCATGAAGCGGCCGAAGATACGGATTACAATTGTCGATAAAATCGGCAAGGGCGGATGCCACCGCGGACACTGCGTAGGAGAGTCTTTTGACTACGATACGGAGCGGGGAAAACTCTGCCCCATGGCCATGCACGTAGCCTTTCCGTATATCGATATTCTCCGCTATGGCGGCACCATTCCCGGGCAGCCGGCAGGGACGGCTGTGTTCTGCTGTCCCGATGTGGATGTCATTAACGTATTCAAAGCCGAAATCGTAAGCGAATAAAAACGGATTATCCCTGTTTCCTGCATATAGCGCAAATCCCCCTGAGTCCGATGAGTCAGGGGGATTTGTTATACTGCCAGAGAAGGCAGGTGTTTGCTGTTTTGTATTTTGGCGCATAGCGCAGCCTTGATTTTGTTCGTATGCAGGCTAGGGGATATAATTACAGGGTATGTAGGCACAGCTGTACATAGTATGGTATACTTTGGATAAGAACGCAGCAGCTTATATGCTTACAGGAGGTTTTGTATGATTCACCAGCTTTGTCAGCAGCCGCAGATCTACCAGATCCATGTAGATTTGCCGGATAACCCGCTAAAATATCTGAATTCCTATGTCATTAAAGGAAAAACGCGGAATCTCGTCATTGATACGGGATTTAACCGGCCTGAATGCCGGCAGGCCCTGTGCAGCGGGCTGAATGAGCTCGACATCGACCTGCAGCGAACGGATTTGTTTATTACCCATCTCCATGCCGATCACAGCGGTCTGGTCGGGCTGTTTTCCGCTGCGGGCTGCCCCATATACATGCATCCCGATGATTACCAGTATCTGTGCGATTCAGAAGACGGCTCGACGTGGAAATTTGCGGAAGATAATTTTATGCGCGAAGGTATGCCGGAAGAAGATATAAAGACCCAGTTTTCCAATCAGGCCCGTAAGTTTTCGCCGAAAATTGATTTTTCTGTTCACGCCGTTCATGACGGCGACGTCGTTCGCCTGGCAGACTGTGATTTTCACGTCATTCATACGCCGGGGCATACGAAAGGCCTGTGCTGTCTCTATTTGCCGGAAGAAGAAATTTTCTTTACATCAGACCATATTTTATTCGATATTACGCCTAATATACAGGTGTGGTACAACATGAAAGATTCGCTGGCTCAGTATTTCCGCAGTCTGGACAAGGTATACGACCTTCCTGTAAAGCTGGCTCTGCCGGGACACCGAAAGGAAGCTCATTCTATTAGAGAACGAATTGATGATATCAAGGCGCACCACCATGTCCGCCTTCAGGAAGTGCTGGACATTGTCCGGAAGTATCCCGGCTCAACAGCCTTTGCCATTGCGCCTCATATGACCTGGTCCATGCGCGGCAAAAAGTGGGACGAATTCCCGCCGACCCAGAAATGGTTTGCCCTGGGGGAAACGCTGGCCCATATTGAGTATCTCCTTCATCACGGCCAACTCGTACGCACAGATGTACAGGGCATCTATCACTATAGCCTGCCATAAAAGGAAAAAGCAAGAACTCACCGCTGATTTCAGAAGCAGGAGTTCTTGCTTTTATATAGTAAGATTATTTGGAAATACAATTTAGTGCCTGGTCTAGATCAGCGATAATATCTTCTGGATCTTCCAGTCCTACGGAGAGACGGACGAGTCCTTCGCTGATGCCGGCCATTTTTAGTTCTTCCGGCGTATACGTTGAATGGGTCATCGTGGCGGCGTGTTCAATTAGTGTTTCAGCATCACCAAGGGAAACAGCCAGTTTGCAAAGATGGACATTATCCATGACTATAGCACCTGCCGCTTTTCCGCCTTTTAGCTCAAAAGAAATCATGCCGCCTGGCAGGGACATCTGCTTTTTGGCTAATTCATATTGCGGAAAACTGGTGAGGCCAGGATATGAAACAGAAGCCACTGCAGGATGTTTTTCTAAAAATGCTGCGACTTTCATGGCATTAGCACAGTGTTTTTCCATGCGAATAGCCAGCGTTTTCATGCCGCGGGCAATAAGAAACGAATCGAAGGGACTCAGGACGGACCCGGTCATGTCTTTGATGCCAAACAGACGTACTTGCGTGATGAATTCTTTCTTGCCGCAGACAAACCCGGCAATGACGTCGCCATGGCCATTTAAGTATTTTGTTGCTGAATGGACGACGATATCGGCTCCGTATTCAACAGGGCGCTGAATATAGGGAGTACAAAATGTATTGTCTACAATGACCTGGCAGCCTTCTACTGCATGGGCAATTGTGCTGATAGCTGCTATGTCAGTGACTTTTAAGGTTGGATTAGCAGGTGTTTCCAGATATACTATCTTTGTGTTAGGGCGCATGGCTTTTTGTACTGCATCGAGGTCGCTCATATCGACAAAGGTCGTTTCTACGCCAAAGGTGCTGAGACCATGGTTCATAAGGGCAAAGGTACAGCCATACAGGGTATCGCCGGCAACAATATGATCCCCTTGCTTCAGCAGACTCCACAAGGCTGCGGCAATGGCCCCCATACCGGAACCAGCGGCTACACAATCCTCTGTTCCTTCCAGCATGGCCAGTTTTTCTTCTGCTACCGCTGTAGTTGGATTACCAAGACGGCTGTAAATATATCCTGGTTCTTCCAGTGCAAAGCGCCGGCCGCCTTGTGCAGCAGAATCAAATACAAACGTCGAGGTCTGATAGATCGGACTTGTCAGTGCTCCGAAAGAATTGGCTGTTGTACCCCCATGAATAGCTCTGGTTGCAAATCCCAGGGATTGCATGTCTTCACGTTTCATAAGAATCCCTCCTTTTAATTGAAATTATTTTTTCCGTTTTACGTAATTTCCTTTTCAAGTAAAGTATAACAGAGACAATGCAGTTTGAATAATATTAGGAAATGTGAATAAAGGATAGTTATAAACTATGTACAGGAGGTATGCATATGACATTACAGCAATTAAAATATATTGTGGAAATTTATCGCTGTGGATCTATTACAGAAGCGGCCCGCCGATTGTTTATTGCGCAGCCGAGTTTGAGTAAAGCCGTTAAGGATCTGGAAGAAGAGTTTTCTATTACTATTCTGAAACGGAGTCGTCATGGCGTATCCTTTACGGAAGATGGTATTAAATTTCTCCAATTTTCTCGACATATATTAGAAGCAGAAAAGGGAATGCATGAATTCTTTTCAGCTAATTCCGAAGATAAAGAAGAACTGAACCTGTCCATTTCTTCCCAACATTACATGTTTCCTGTTGATGCCCTGCTGTCCTTGGTTAATGCTATGCCGCCGTCCAGGCACTATACGATTCGGATGCATGAAGTACGAACTTCACAGGTAATTCAGGACGTCTTAACGCAAGTAAGTCAGATCGGCATTCTGTATGTATCGGATATGATTGCTACCTATATGAATCGATTGTTTGAAAAAAATGATTTGGAATTTACACCATTTTATGATTTTCCTCCGTATGTATATTTAAAAATATCCCATCCTCTTGCCAAATACTCGTCCTTAACGCTGGAACAGTTAGAGCCGTATCCTTATATACGATATGAGCAAGGTGGAGATCCCTATCAGTTTTCAGAAGAAATTGTTATTCCGGCTGTATCTTCGAAGAAAACGGTGTATGTAACTGATCGATCTACAATGTTTAGTTTTCTTAGCCATACTAATGGATATAATTTGGGGACAGGTTGCTGCATTCCGAGGGTTGTATCTGATACCATTTGTTCTATCCCTTTGAATGGGCCGTTTGGGTATATGAAAATTGGTTGGATTAAAAAGAAAAATACCATTATGAGCCAAGCCATGCAAGAGTATGTACAC
>NZ_CATWFF010000073.1 GCF_958350005.1 uncultured Megasphaera sp.
GTCAAGTATATATAATAGAAACGATGTAATGTTTTTATTTTATGTGTTGTTTTATGGATTTATGGAGTTCCTATTGCTCATGAAGCATGATGGAGGGGTTTGTTTTGATTAAAGAAAATATTGCAGCTGTCAAGCAGCGTATTGCCGCTGCTGCTGCCCGCGTTGGCAGAACAGATGCCATTACGCTTGTCGCCGTTACGAAGAATCATCCTGTAGAATATATGAAAGAAGCCGCTGCAGACGGTATTACAGATGTAGGGGAAAACCGCGTGCAGGAAGCGCTGGAAAAGCTGAAGGAATTTCCCGATAACCACCTGACGTGGCATTTAATCGGTCATCTGCAGACGAACAAGGCCAAACAGGCTGTCGCTCATTTTGACCTGATTCATTCTATCGATTCCCGGCACCTGCTGGAAGCTGTCGGCAAAGAAGCGGCCAAAATCGGCAAGGTACAGGATATTCTGCTCCAGGTCAATGTAGCCAGAGAAGAAAGCAAATTTGGCATGGAAGTAGAAGACTTTCCGGCTATGTGCGAACTGGCAGCAGGCATAGACAGCGTGCGCGTTGTCGGCCTGATGTGCATGGCGCCGAATTATGAAAATGTTGAAGACGTACGCCCTGTATTCCGCATTGCCCATGGGCTGTATGAAGACATGAAGACCAAATTTCCTGACGGCCAGATCCGTCATTTATCGATGGGCATGACCCATGATTTTGAAATAGCAGTTGAAGAAGGAGCCAATATGGTACGTGTCGGCACGGCCATCTTTGGCGCCCGTAATTACTAAGGAGGATGAAACCATGGGATTGAAGGATGCTTGGGACAAAGTAGTAGGCTCTATTAGCGGCGTGAATGACGAAGATGAATTTGAAACGGATGAATATGAAGAAGAAGATACAGAAGACCGGCGGAAACGCCGTTCTGTTCCGCCTGCTCCGGCAGCATCGGCACCGCGTTCGTCCTTAGGGTATGCAGCGCAGCCGGCACAGCCGCTGAAGATGATGATCGTAGAACCGGAAAGCTTCGATGATTCGCAGAGTATTGCCGATTATCTCCGTGACCGCAAGCCTGTAGTCATCAATTTCGAATCGACTGATCCGGATGTAGCCAAGCGGGTCGTAGATTTTATCAGCGGTGCAACCTATGCGCTGGACGGCAATATTCAGAAAGTAGGCAAGGATATTTTCCTGTGTGTGCCGAGCAACGTCACCGTTGACCGGGGCAAACGGGATTATGGAGAATTCAATACGGCTCCGCTGGCCTGGAATGGCGGCGACAGCAATGACGGCGGTACTACGACGCAGCAGTAGCCTGTAGCGGAGGATATTGGGTGAAAAACAGAGACAGAATTATTCGATATTACCAGGGAACGGACAATGGTGAGCTGGCAGCCCGCCTCATCGATCTGGCCGACGGCGTACTGAAAGGACGTCCCTATGCGGTCAGTGAATTCGTATCTCCTGGGGCCGTGCAAATCGGCGAAACCATTCAGGCCCACGCACCGTCGCTGACGCTGCGCGTTTTTGGCGGCTATGAAGGGGCAGAACGGGTGAAGCTGGCTTTTGTCAGCGATACCTATGAAGGGCCGGTAAACTTTCATCTGACAGCCTGCCGCGTGACCTGGGATGCCCGGTACCGCCTGCTGAGCCATCGTGATGTGCTGGGGTCTCTTATGGGCCTGGGCATTGGCCGCGAACGGTTTGGCGATATTATTATGCAGGATGACGGCGCCGTTATTCTGGCAGATACGCCGCTGTTTGCATACTTACAGCAGAATTTTACGAAAATTGCCATGGTCCATGTGGCAGTAACGGAAATGCCCCTGGAAGATATTGCGCCACGGCAGGAAAAGGTCAAGGAAATCAAGACGACTGTAGCGTCCCTTCGTCTGGACGCCATTGTTTCGTCGGGATTTGGCATTTCCCGTACCAAAGCGGCCGAAGCGATTAAGGGCGAACGGGTACAGATTAACTGGCAGCCTGCAAAAGGCCCGTCCCAGGACGTGCAGGAAGGCGATGTCATTTCACTGCGCGGCAAGGGGCGGATGGAACTTGCACAGATTACGGGCACATCCCGCAAAGGGCGGACTGGCGTGCTGTTGAAGCGCTACATGTAAGGAAAGAAAGGTATATGGCAGATAGGCTGGGAGGAGGAATAGTACCATGCTGACACCAATGGATATTCATAATAAAGAGTTTAAGCGGGGATTCCGCGGCTACAGTGAAGAAGATGTAGACGCGTTCATGGACGATATTGCCAGTGACTATGAAAAGGTATATCGTGAATATTGTGAACTGAAAGAAAAATGCGATAAACTGCAGGATAAGCTGACACAGTATGAAAAAATGGAAGCGACTATGAACAGTACGCTCATGCTGGCACAGCAGACGGCGGAAAACGTAAAGGTCACAGCCCGCAAGGAAGCCGATCTGATTCTGCAGGAAGCATCGAATAAGAAAAAGAAAATGCTCGATGAAACGACGATGAGCCTGCAGGCTTCGCAGCAGGAGCTGGATAAGGTAAAATCACAGACTCGTGCGTTTCGGGCCAAATGCCGGGCTATCCTGACCAGTCAGCTGCGGCTGCTCGATGATATGGTCATCGACGGCGAAAGTGACGGAGACACAGGAACAGAAACGGAAACGTCCGCCGCTCCGGCACCAGACAATACGGCAAAAGCAGAAGAATAACAGGAACGATATGCTCTCTTTCAGGTATGACATACAGTTAGACCCGGCAGGGAGTATTTTGTTTATAGGAGGAGTGTCCCTATGAAACGTTTATGTCTTGCTGCAGCAGCTGTCCTGCTCATAGCTGGCAGTGCGGCGGCATATAATCCATACGCCCCCAATCCGTTCGATACAATGGAAAAAAACAGCTGGGAATACCAGTATTTGTACGAGCTGAGTGAAGCCGGTCTTACGCAGACAGACATGCATGTATTTTCGCCGTCCTATACGCTGACGCGCTTCGAAATGGCCCAGATGGTAGCGGCAGCCATGCGCAACCGCAGTCACGCTACGGCACAGGAACAGGAAAAAATCGATAAACTGGCCCAGGCCTTTGCCAGTGATTTGCAGTATGAAGAAGCTCCTGCGCAGGAGACGACTGCCGGAGCCCAAGAGTTTCAGTGGAAGTAGGCGAATGGGATGAATACAGAACGTCATAATGTAAAATTAATCGCTCTTGATCTGGATGGTACGCTGCTGCGGAGTGATAAAACCATATCGGACAGGACGAAGGAAGCTGTCCATCGTGCACAGGCCCAGGGCGTCGTCGTAGCTATTGCAACGGGGCGCATGTATGGCACCGCCAAACCCTGTGCCGATCAGCTGGGACTGGCCGATATTCCCATGGTTTTGTTTTCCGGCAGTCTCATTCAGACCGTAGCGTCTGGGCGCAAGTTGTTTGAACAGGCCATTTCCCGGGAAACGGCAACAGCCCTGCTGGCTCTGGCTAAAACGAAGGGGTGGCAGATGCAGACGTATATTGACGATGTCCTGCAGGTAGCGGTGTACGATCACTGGATTGCAGAATATGAACAGGTTACAAAGGCAAAAGCTGTCGTCTGCGGCGATGAATTCTACAGGCCTCAGGGAGTATGCAATAAGATTCTCAGCCGCGGTACCCATGAAGACCTGCTTCGGCGCAGGCAGGAAATTGAAGCTGCCTTTCCCGGTGTCTTTACGATACTCTTTTCAGAACCGACGTATTTGGAAATTATGCCGGCTGGCGTGAATAAAGGGGAAGGCCTGCGGCAGCTGAGCCGGATTTTTGGCGTACCTATGGAACAGACCATGGCCGTTGGCGATTCACAAAATGATCTGGATATGCTGAAAGCAGCAGGCATTGCCGTAGCCATGGGCAATGCAGACCGTGAAATCCAGGGGGCTGCTGATTACGTAACTGCCAGCAATGATGATGACGGTGTAGCAGCAGCGATCGATCGATTCATATGATTTTATAAAAGGAGGAATTCCCATGGATTTCCGCTTGATTATTGTAACGGGCATGTCTGGAGCCGGCAAAAGTCATGCCGTCCAGGTACTGGAAGATATTGGCTATTTCTGCATCGACAATATTCCGCCTGTACTCATTCCCAAATTTGCAGAGCTGTGCATCAAAGGCGGGGAACGGGTACGGCACGTCGCCTTGATTGCCGATATTCGGGGCGGTGAATTTTTTGATGCCATGAGTCAGTCCTTAAAAGACCTGAAAGCCCAGGGCGTTGACTATGAGATCGTCTTTATTGAGGCCTCCGATCAGGCTCTGGTGCGCCGGTATAAAGAAACGCGCCGCATCCATCCCCTGGCTCCGCACGGACGGATCAGTCAGGGCATTGTAGAAGAACGGAAGCGCCTGGCGACACTGCGCAGCAAGGCTGATTTTATTATTGACACGACGAACTTGAAGCCGAAAGAGCTGAAAGAAATACTGATCAAAAAGTATGCCATCTGCGAAGGCAAGAAAATGATGAACGTTACTGTCGTTTCCTTTGGCTTCAAGTATGGCATGCCTATTGATGCCGATATTGTCGACGATGTCCGTTTCTTGCCCAATCCCTATTATATCGAAGAATACCGGCATAAGTCCGGGCGGGTTCCTGCCGTCCGGGATTACGTGGAAAGTTTTCCCATTTCTTCGGCCTTTAAGAAGAAGTGGTTTGATATGATCGATTTTCTCCTGCCTAATTATGAACGGGAAGGGAAAAGTCAGCTGGTCATTGCCGTAGGCTGTACGGGCGGCATGCACCGCAGCGTATGCATGGCCGAAGCGATGTACAAGCATTTAAAGGAACAGGGCGTAGATGTGTCTATTGAACATCGCGATCTCTATAAAAACGACGTAGAAGAAGACGCGCCGGGATACGAAGGATCGTAACGGAGGTGGCGGACTATGCGTGTATTCAGATGGCTGCATCCGGGCCTGCACATTAAGCGATGGCTCTTTATTTTCGGTCTGGGAATGATGGCGACGAGCTTCGGCCTCGTACTGACGTTTAATTACCAATGGCTCAGTCAGGTAGAAGAGTGGCTGTTCCGCCTTCTGTATGAACTGACAGGGCATTATAATTACACCGTCCTGGCAACCCTTGGCATTGGCATTATTGTCTTCGGCTGCCTGGTCATGGTCTGGGCTACGCGCCGCCTGATTCGAACGATGTTTGGCGTCGTCATGCCCGGTGAATCGGGAAATATCAGCGACCTGATCCTGTCCAACCTGCAGCTGGCCAAAGGGCCCAAAGTTGCCGTTATTGGCGGCGGCACGGGCCTTTCCGTCATGCTTCGGGGACTTAAAACCAAGACCTATAATCTGACAGCTGTCGTCACCGTGGCAGATGACGGCGGTTCTACCGGCCGGATTCGGCAGGACCTGGATATTATTGCTCCTGGTGACCTGCGGAACTGTCTGGTTGCCATGGCCGATAAAGAAGGGCTTATGGAAAAATTATTTGCTCACCGCTTTGGCGGCTCCGGCGATTTGACAGGCCACAGTTTCGGCAATCTCTTTATTGCTGCCCTGATTGAAGTCCTCGGTGACGTCGAAGAGGCAATGGATGCGACCAGTAAGGTTCTGAAGGTGCGGGGGAAAGTTATTCCCTCATCAGCAGAAAAAATTCTGCTCAATGCGGAAATGACCGATGGCCGGATTATTCACGGCGAATCGCAGATTCCTCATGCCCATGGAAAAATCAAACGGGTCTTTACGACTCCGCTTTATCCGAAAGCTGTCCAGTCGGCAGTCAAGGCCATTCAGAATGCCGACA
Organism: uncultured Megasphaera sp.; assembly: GCF_958350005.1. Lineage (GTDB taxonomy): Bacteria > Bacillota > Negativicutes > Veillonellales > Megasphaeraceae > Megasphaera. The sequence goes on from NZ_CATWFF010000073.1 coordinate 5,769, forward strand.
CGATCGTTCTGGGGCCGGGCAGCCTGTATACCAGTATTATGCCGAATCTGTGCGTCCCTGATATTGCCGCAGCCGTGCGGAACAGCCGGGCCCGAAAAATATATATCTGCAACGTCATGACCCAGCCGGGAGAAACGGATAATTACTCTGTAGCCGATCACGTCAAGGCCATTAACCGGCAGCTCGGCGAAGACGTCATCGACTTTGTCATTGCCAATAACGGCAATGTTGACCCGGCTATTTTGCAGCGCTATGCCAGCACAGGGTCCTATCCCGTCAGCATTGATAAAAAAGAAGTCAATCGCTGCGGCGCTACGCTGATTTTATCGGATCTGGTCAACAAGGACGTTGGCGGCATTCATGATACGAAAAAGCTGGCTAATGTCCTGTTTGACCTGATCAATGCGCTGCGGACCGATCTGTCGCCGGAGCTGCTTCATTATTATTTAAAGAGGTATAATCTGAAACATCATTAGGAGGCGGGCATATGTCGTTTGCCGAAGAGGTAAAAAATGAAATTGCCCACTGTGAACCGGAAAACACAGACTGCCGCTATGCAGAACTGGCGGCATTGCTGTGCATGGGCGGCGCTCTTATTTTGGGCTCCCATGGCCATATTGGCATGGAATTCAGCACGTCCAATAATGCCGTTGCCCGGAAGGCGCTGAAAATGTGGATGGCTTCCTTTGCCATTCGTCCGGAAGTGCGGGTGCGGCAGGGACTGCGGCTGCGGAAAAAAAATTACTATATTCTGCGCGTGCCGCCGTCCCTGGCCAGCACCAGGACGCTGCAGCAGCTGTCGTTATTTCCAGGAGACAGGGAATTTCAGTCCATTGATCTGAAAAATACAGCCTGTCAGCGGGCATTTCTGCGCGGTGCTTTCATGGGCGGCGGCTCTGTGAACCAGCCCAAAGGCGATTATCACCTGGAACTGCTGACGGAAAATGAACTGTTTGCTCAGAAGCTGCTGAAAATCATGCGGCGTTTCCGGCTGCCGGCGAAAATGACTGACCGCAAGGGGGCGTACCTGGTGTATATCAAAGAAGGAAATGGCGTATCGTCGTTTTTGCAGCAAATTGGCGCAGCCCAGGCCTATATGGATTTTGAAAGTGTCCGCGTCGTCAAAGAGATGCGGAATAATGTGAACCGCGTAGTCAACTGTGAAACGGCCAATCTGCAGAAGACCGTAGATGCTGCCATACGGCAGCGCCGCCATATTGAGCGCATACAGGCGTCAGGCCTGTATCTGCGCATGACGCCTAAATTACAGGAAGCGGCAGAATTGCGCATGCATCATCCCGAAGCGTCTATGAGTGAACTGGCAGCGCTCTCGGGAATGACGAAATCGGGGCTGGCCCACCGATTTAAGAAAATTGCCGATATTGCCGATACACTGGAAGGGCAGGATAATCATGAACGTAGCAACAATATATAAAAAAATGATATATGCCGCAGCTGCGGCCATTTTTCTGTGCAGTACTGCCTATGCCAAGCCGGCAGCTGACGATGAGGAGGTTATGAATCAGATTATTCACTCTTCTATGCTGCCCATTGCCATGACAGAACCTGTCGACACAGGGACCCTGCTGTTTTCAGACAGTCCGGAATATCCGGAAACGCCGGGAATTCTCTATGGCGATACGGTAAGCGGAGACTGCCGCGTATATTTTTATCATGTCAATCAGAGTCAGGAACCGCGAAAAATTGTCGTCATGGCCTATAATCCCGGCAATGAGCCTGCAGAAGCCGTCTTAAAAGGCTATCAGTACACGCGGCCCAGTACGTCGTACTATCAGGTAGGGAAAGAGCTGTCGACCATGTATTATGAAGGAAACTGGACGGCTCATACCGTTTCTGTGGCTCCCGGAGGGTATGCGCTGCTGGGCGAACGGCTGGATAAGATAGCCGTTCAGCCGGATGAACTGTTTTCCGGCATTGTCGATGTCGTACTGCCGTCGCCAATGATCCTTTCGACGATGATTCTGCCAATGCAGGAAGATCCTCAGGATTTTGTGCGCAAGCAAATCTATCTTCCCAGCGATTCGGCTAAACTGCGCGGTACCTTTCACGGCAAGGACCGGTCTATGCGGACCTTGATTCCCTATTCGCCCAGAGACGGCATTGGCTATATTAAAATCGCTGACGGCATTATGGATCGATTCCTCCTGGGACGGGACGTCATGGATGACCGCTATTCTGAAGACGTCGGCAATTATGGTGTAGATTATACGATTCTGCTGCGGACGAAAGGAAGCGGCGACGTGCATCTGTATTTCAATCCTCAAGGCGGTGAATACGCCGGCGTCGTCGAACTGACCTATACGGATGGGGAAAAGAGAACGGAAAAGAAAATCGTAGAATTACCGGATACGAAACTGAGCATGGGTGCCGGCAATGAATTTGACATGCAGTATATCGATACCTTCTCAGCCGGTACAGACGTTACGATACATATGATGCCGCCTGGTGCAGCAAACCTGCCTGTTCGTATTCTCGTCGTTCCTGACGGGGAACTGCGTAAAGCCGCCGATGCAGCTGATGCCCGGAAAGAACTGCAGGAAAAAGGGAAAAAGAAAGTAGAACAGCAGCGGGAAGCTAAAGAGTCACAGTATAAAACAGCAGCTGCTGAATTGGGTACCCAACAACATTCATAATGAAAGCAGGTATATACGAAACAGCCCTTCCTGGATGATTACCGGGAAGGGCTGTTTCGTATATACCTTGTATTTGTTTTTTTTAATCCTGGTTCTTTGGTTCCGTGCCAAACCATTTTTTATACAGTTTGGCATAGGTGCCGTCAGCTTTTAATTCTTTGAGGGCATTATTGACTTTGTCGCGAAGTTCAGGCTTATCCTTGCTGATAGCCATAGCCACGCCGCGGGAAGTAATCGGATCGCCTACGAGTTTGAGTTTCTGATCGCCGCCTTGCTTTAAATAGTACATGGCAACAGCAGAGTCAATGGAAACGGCGTCACATGTGCCGGCTTCCAGTTCCATCCAGCCCTGGCTGTTCGTGTCAAATTCTTTGACTGTAGCTCCGTGTTCTCTGGCAAAGTCAGCAGCCTTTGAACCTACCTGAGCGCCGACGGTCTTTCCGGCAATGCCGTCATAGCCGGAAATATCCGTATTATCCTTGCGGACGACAATGGTATATCCGCCTCTGAAGTATACGTCCGTAAAATCGACTTGTTTCTGCCGTTCCGGAGTAGAATCCATACCGGCAGCAATGAGGTCGATCTGGCCGCTTTTCAGGGCCGGAATCAATGCGTCAAAGCCCAGGTTTTTGACTTCGATTTTATAGCCGATTTTATCACCAATAGCCTGGACCAAATCGATATCAAAACCGACGTCCTTATCATTTTCCGTGAATTCAAAAGGCGGGAAGGTCGGTTCTGTACCGACGATGAGGACTTTTTCCTCTTTTGCAGCACCGCTGTCTGTAGCCGACTTATCGTTGCCGCAGCCGGCGACCAAGGTTAATGCCGCCATCGATGCGGCAATGAGGGAAAAACATTTTTTGTTCATCATGTGCACACTCCTTATGCAGGTTAATATGATACTAGCTCGCTCAAATCGTGCAGGATCTGAACGTGCGGATAAGCGGTGAATTCACTGGCTTTGGTTGCGCCTGTTGTGACGGCGGCAAAATCTACGCCGGCGTTGCGGGCAGTCTGTGCATCGATCAGGCTGTCACCAATATATAAAATACTGTCTGCCTGCAGGTGATAGCGGTGCTGAATTTCCTGAATACCGTCAGGGGCAGGCTTGGGATGGGCTACGTCCTCAATGCCGATGACGCAGTCGATAAGAGAATGGAGGTGTTCTTTTTCAATGGTCTGATTAATGCGGGAACGCGTCTTGGTAGAGACGATGCAGCAGCGATTGCCCTGTTGTTTCAGCCGTTTCAGCAGGGGAATAGTCTGCGGATAGAGATGCGTATTAGGTACCATGTATTTGTCTGAATACCGTACTTTATATAAGCGGATTAATTCGTTAATTCGTTTCGCATCCGTTTCGCCTGTCAACTGGGCCATGGCATCATACATGGTCATGCCAATGGTCCGGCAAATGTCAGGCCGCGGAATCGAGCCATATCCTTCATCAGCAAAGAGCATTTCAAAACACATGACAATGCCCTGTTCCGAATTGGCCAGCGTATAATCAAAGTCAAAAATGTAAGTTCTATACATGGTTGTTATTCACATCCTGGCGTCGCAACGCCGCTCCTCCCTTAAATTAATTAGTAATGTGTTCTAATAAATTATACTATACTATGGGAAAGAAAGGAAAGAGTAAGTAAGAAAAAGGT
>NZ_CATWFF010000074.1 GCF_958350005.1 uncultured Megasphaera sp.
TTTTTACATATATTGCATACCAACAGGCAGTACGATTCTTTTTCAGCAAGGCCCTTCCTGTCGTCAGATACAGCGAAGCCGTGAAAATTCGACTTCGTTCTTGCATTGACCAGGCCGTCAATGAGATAATAAGTAAAATATTACGATACATTGCGAGGTACGCACATGCAAAACGATAAGAATAAAAGCGCTATCAGCGCAGCCAAACTCTATTATCTATCCGGCTACAGCCAGACGGAAATTGCCAGAGAACTGGGCCTGTCCCGCCCGTCTGTGTCCCGGCTGCTGCAGTATGCCAAAGACATGGGATTTGTCCGCATCAAAATTTTCGATCCCATTGAAGACCAGAGCCATTTGGCAAAAAAAGTCGCCGCTGCGTACCATTTGCGAGACGTATGTATTGCCAATGTCCCTATTGATGATGAAGAAGATATGAAAAAGTATCTTGGTCAGAAAGGGGCGGCCTATTTAAACTCCATTGTCCAGGACGGAGATATTATCGGCGTCGGCTGGGGAACAACCATGCACAGTCTCGCTCATGCCCTGATTCCTCATTCTCTGCGGGGTGCCCAGATCGTACAGCTTGAAGGGGGCATTACCTTATCTACTGGTGAAACCTATGCCAATGAAATACTGGAACGGTTTGCCAAAAACTACGAAACCATTGCCCAGTACCTGCCCCTTCCTGTATTGTTCGATTCGAAAGAAGTAAAGGACATGGTCTATCACGACCGCCACATTCGGCGGGTCCTGGAACTGGGGAAAAACGCCAACATTGCCCTGTTCAGCGTCGGCACCGTCCGGGACAATGCCCTTTTCTTCCGCCTGGGATATGCTGATTCTGAAGAAAAAGCATTCATTAAGGCCCATGCTGTCGGCGATATTTGCTCCCGTTTCTTCACCGAAGACGGACACATTGCCAGTGAAGAGCTAAATGACCGGACTGTCGGCATTGATCTGGACTGTCTGCACCAGAAAGAATACAGCATTCTCCTTTCCGGCGGCGAAGCAAAGGTTCAGCCAATTCGTGCGGCCCTCCTCGGTGGCTATGCCAACGTACTCATTACGGATCAGTTTACGGCCCGCCGCCTTCTGGAAACCAGGCAGTAAACGGGCATACCTGTGCAATACCTGTCTTTTGCTATTCCCTGACTGATGATTTCGTTGCATTTCCAACAGACGTACCGTTCTCTTTCCAGTATACTGTTCCTAATCAATCACAGAAGGAGACAGGAAAATGGAAAAAACAATGTTTTGCTTTCAATGTGAACAGACTGCTGACGGCAAAGGCTGTACAGGCTGTGCCGGGTTTTGCGGAAAAACGAAAGACGTCGCCCTGAAACAGGACGAACTGACAGGCGCACTCATCGCCCTGGCTCAGGTCTGTCGGACCGGTACCCCTTCAGCCGATACGTATCGGCTAATACTGGAAGGGTTGTTTACGACCGTTACGAATGTCAATTTTAACAAGGATACAGTACAGCTCCTGACCCGTAAGATTCAGGAAAAGAAAAGCGCCGTATCATCTCAGCCGCCAGCTGACTACGACATGAGCCAGATCTGGAACGCAAACGAAGATATTCGTTCCCTGAAAGCGCTCATTCTCTTTGGCATTCGCGGCATGGCAGCTTATGCCTATCATGCTCTTATGCTGGGAAAATCATCAGAACCAGTAAATGCCTTCTTTATCAAAGGCCTGTGTGCCCTGGCAGAAAATGACAGTATGGATACACTCCTTCCCGTCGTCATGGAAACGGGCAAAGTCAATCTGGAATGCATGGCCCTTCTCGATGAAGCCAATACGTCCGCCTATGGAACGCCTGTACCTACGACGCTGCCGCTGACTGTAGAAAAAGGTCCGTTCATCGTCATTACGGGACATGACTTAAAAGATCTGGAACTGCTCCTGAAACAGACCGAAGGGAAAGGCATCAATATCTATACACACGGCGAAATGCTCCCGGCCCATGCCTATCCGCTGTTAAAAAAATATGCCCATTTAAAAGGCCATTTCGGCACGGCCTGGCAGAACCAGCAAACAGAATTTGCAGACTTGCCGGCTCCTATTCTGTATACAACAAACTGCATCATGCCGCCGCACAAATCCTATGCAGACCGCGTATTTACAACAGAAGTCGTTTCCTATCCCGGCATGTGCCACATTGGCAGCGATAAAGATTTTTCGCCAGTCATTGCCAAAGCCCTCGAACTGGGAGGCTATGCGGAAACCCAGTACAGAACAGGCATCAACGGCGGAACAACAGTTACGACTGGCTTTGGCCACGGTACGATACTGGCTGCAGCAGATACGATTATTCAGGCCGTTACATCTGGTTCAGTAAAACACTTCTTCCTCGTCGGCGGCTGCGACGGTGCCCGTCCGGGACGCAATTACTATACGGAATTCGTTAAACAGACACCGGCTGATACACTGGTTCTCACCTTGGCTTGTGGAAAATACCGGTTTAACGATATGAATCTGGGAACTATTGGCGGCCTGCCCCGCATCCTGGATATGGGGCAGTGCAATGATGCCTACGGTGCCATAAAAGTTGCCCTTGCACTGGCCGACGCCTTTGGCTGCAGCGTAAATGAACTGCCCTTATCCCAGGTATTGTCCTGGTACGAACAGAAAGCAGTCTGTATTCTCCTGACCCTTCTCTATTTGGGTATTAAAAATATCCGCCTGGGCCCGACATTGCCGGCTTTCGTTTCGCCCAACGTTCTTCAGTACCTGGCAGATACTTTCCACATTCAGCCCATTACTACACCGGAAGCCGATTTAAAAGCCATTCTGGGATAATCCAGAGCTTCTGGCCATACAGAAAAGACCTGTCTTTCTCATCAGCTCAACATGCTGAGAAAGGCAGGTCCTTTTATTTTATATACAACAGGCAGGCAGCGTGTCTGCCATATTACGGCTCCGTTTTTCCTGCTAATTCCTGAAACTTCAGGGCTCCCTGAACCAGCATGGTCAGCGCCGTTTTAAAAGATTCTTCGTCAATGTAAAAATGGCAGTTGTGATTGGCGTAAAACGTCGTTTCCCCTTTGGGGGTAATGCCAAAATGATAGTATGCACCTGGTACGTGCTGCAAATAGTAGGCAAAATCCTCGCCGCCCATGACAGGGTCAGCCAGTACAGCTGCTTCCGGCCCATACAAGGCTTCCGCCAGATCGAGAAGAGCCTGGGCATAAGCCGGCGTATTGTACGTACTGTCATAGCCAAATTGGTAGAATACATCTGCTTTCATCCCAAAGGCTTCTGCATACTGTCTGGCAATAGTCTCAATCATCGACCTCATGCGTTCCCGCGTTGCTGGCTGCAGCGTCCGCACAGTACCGGTCATTTCTGCAGTATCGGAAATAATATTGTTTTTCGTTCCATAGTGGAAGGTACCTATGCCGAGGACGGCCATGTCCTTCGGCGCCACCTGGCGGGACACGACCTGCTGCAGCGCCGTCACGATCTGGGCCGCTACCGGCAGCGGGTCCAGGCAGTTCTGCGGCTGCGATGCATGGCCACCCCGTCCGGTAACGGTAATCGTAAAGGAATCGGAAAAGGCAGACATGGCACCAGGACGGGTAGTAATCTGTCCCGTGTGAATCGTCGGGTCCGTATGCTGACCGATAATGGCATCTACGCCATTGAGCACCCCGGCAGCAATCATTTTCTGTGCGCCCCCTGGCGGTAGTTCTTCTGCAGGCTGGAAAATAAAGACAAAAGTACCGGAAAGTTCCGTGCGATGGGCATACAAGGTATACATGGCCCCCAGCAGCAAGGCTGCATGAGAATCGTGCCCGCAGGCATGCATGACCCCTTCATTCTGAGAAGAAAAAGGCAGTCCCGTCTCCTCTGTCACCGGCAGGGCATCAATATCGGCCCGCAGGGCAATGGTCGGGCCGGGAGCAGCACACTGAAGCCGGGCCACGACGCCTGTCGGCAGGGGCCGTTCACAGGTCACATCCGGCAGGGCCTTGATTTGTTCTATAATATACTCCGTTGTCTTATATTCTCCATTAGACAATTCCGGATATTGATGAAAATGACGCCGCCACGCTCCAACCTTGGGCAGCACCTCTGCGATGGTCTGCTGAAAATCATGCATATTCTGGCACCTCCTTTAGCCGCACAGCTTCATCTATGCCAGACGACGGGCATATCCGCTTACTTCTTCATCAGTACAATAGACAAAATGACCGGGACCAATTTCATGCAGTGCCGGATGGGCTCCTTCCGGATACTGATGAGCTGCCGGGTCGTAGTCAATCCGTTTCCGGTGGCGTTCGGCAATCAAATCGGTCAGCGGCGATGCTGACAGAAGCGATTCCGTATACGGATGCAGAGGATGATTATACAGCTCATTTGCCGGAGCCAGTTCCAGAATCCGGCCGTCTTTCATGACGCCAATGCGGTCGCTGATGTACTTGACCATGGCCAGGTCGTGAGCAATGAACAGATAGGTCATGCCCTGTTCTTTCTGCAGGCGAATCAGCAGATTGACGATCTGGGCCTGAATAGATACGTCCAAAGCAGCCAGACATTCATCGGCAATGATGAAATCAGGCTGTACGCACAGCGCCCGGGCAATGCCGATACGCTGACACTGGCCGCCGGAAAATTCCGTCGGATACCGGTTGACATAGGCCCGGTTAATGCCGACAATATCCATCAGTTCCAGTACCCGCCGGTGTACGTCTTCCTTCGTCTTGCAGATACCGTGCAGCTTCAGGGCATCGCCAATAATCTGATTGACTGGAATCCGCGGATTCAGCGACGCAAAAGGGTCCTGAAAAATCATCTGCATAGACCGGCGAAACTGCATCATATCACGCTTTTTCTTAATTTTGGTAATATTCTGTCCTTTGTACAGAATGTCGCCTCCTGTCAGGTCTTCCAGCTTGATAATCATCCGGCCTGTCGTCGACTTGCCGCTGCCTGATTCGCCGACCAGGCCAAAGGTTTCGCCTTTATAAATCGAAAAAGATACGTCATTGACAGCCTTGACTTCACTTTTCTTTTTGGCATTAAAAGTTTTGCATAAATGGGATATCTTCAACAGTTCTTCAGCCATAATTCATTCTCCCTCCCCCGATAGTATGTCTGCTAAATCTGCAGCAAGTAGGAATGCTTAAATACTTCATAGCGTCTGCAGATTTCTGCCGGCGGCGTTACGTGCGGTGCCTGCGGCGCCAGAAGCCACGTTGCTGCAAAATGGGTAGGACTGTTGCCGACTTTAAAAAACGGCGGCTGCTGTTCAAAATCAATAGGCATGGCATAGGCGTTGCGCGGCGCAAAGGCATCGCCTTTCGGCGCATGGAGCATGTTGGGCGGCGCCCCGGGAATACTGTACAGCGATTCGTCTTTCGTATCCAGTGACGGCATGGAGCAAATCAGCCCCCACGTATAGGGATGCTGGGGATTATAGAAAATTTCTTCAGCCGTGCCGATTTCCACAATACGGCCGGCATACATGACAGCGACCTTATCGGCAACATGAGCGACGACGCCCAGATCATGAGTAATAAAGATAACGGACATATTCAGTTTCTTTTTCAGATCATCAATCAAATCGAGAATCTGCGACTGAATCGTTACGTCCAGGGCCGTCGTCGGTTCATCGGCAATAAGGATATCAGGCTTGCAGGCCAGGGACAGGGCAATCATAACCCGCTGGCGCATGCCGCCGGAAAACTGATGGGGATAGTTTTTCCAGCTTTCTTCCGGATTGCGGATGCCTACCAGCTTCATGAGCTCAATAGCCTGGGCAATGGCTTCTTTTTCCGGCATATCTTCATGAACCCGGATAGATTCGGCGATCTGCCGGCCTACGTTCATCGTCGGATTCAGAGAGGTCATGGGGTCCTGGAAAATCATGGCAATTTTCCGGCCTCTGATTTTTTCCATTTCTTCTTCTGACAGTTTCAGCAGGTCTTGCCCTTCATAGAGAATTTCGCCGCCGCCATATATAGTATTTCCAGGAAGAACCCGGTTGATCGCTTTCATGGATACAGATTTCCCCGATCCTGATTCACCGACTAGTGCCAGAGTTTCTCCTTTTTTCAGACTGAATGTGACGCCCCGCACAGCCTCTACGGTGCCGTCTAAGGTATGAAAAGACACATGCAGGTCCTTAACACGCAAAATTGTTTCATTCATTGTACTCACCGTCTTCCATAAAGACATATATCACATCACAGCGTCTGCCATGATGTGATATATGCAAATTCTCAGGTGTTCCCTTTATTCAAACGTCCATTCATGGATATCATCCAGAGAGCCTTCCCAGAAGTCCTTAATACCGCCTTTGAGATTCTTGCTCTGCGCCATGATCTGGTCCTGTTCATACAGGGAAACGACGAACTGGTTATCCCGCATGTACGTCTGAATTTCGCTGTATGCTTTCTTCCGTTCATCGAAATTCGGCAGTAATGCAGCGTTGGTCATCATTTCCGTCAGTTTGGCATCGTCAGTATGGCCGAAGTTGCTGCCTGCACCAGGTACGAAGTACTGGCTGTAATCAGGATCGATAGTCAGGGCATACCCTAACAGCATCAGTTCATAATCACCTTTTTTAGCATTGGCCAGAACCGTCGGGAAGTCCAGTTTCTGCTGTTTAACATTCAGGCCAATAGCCTGGAGGTTCTGCTGAATCAAATCGGCAGACTGTTCACGCAGGGTATTGCCAATTGGTACCTGCAGGACAATTTCCTTCGACGTATCAAATCCGGACTGAGCCAGTTCTTTCTTGGCTGCTTCTACATCATAGGGCAGCGGCGTTACGCTGGCATCATATACAGGGCTGACTTTCGTATATACTGTCGGTACGAGCTGGGCAGCACCTTTGTACAGATCGTCAATAATCTGCTGCCGGTTAATGGCCATCGTAACAGCCCGGCGGAAATGTGTGTTATTAAATGCTGGATTACTGTTGTTGATTTCCAGATACTGCGTATTCAGGGACGGCGCCGTTTTAATAGTAAGCTTGCTGTCTTTTTTCAGGACATCCAGGTCTTTAACTGGAACAACGCCGATACCACCGGAAGCAGCGAGCTGTACATTGCCCGATTTCAGTTCCGTTACGAGGTTCGTGCCGTTCATAATGCGGATAAAGACTTTCTTCAGTTTCGGCTGACCTTTATAGTAGTTTTCATTGGCAGCCAGTTCTACGTGATCGTTAGTCTTATAATCGACAAACTTATAGGCACCGCTGACAACAGTCGGCTTGGTTGCCGCATCGGAGTTGGCAATGTCGGCGGGATTAATTTTTTCAAAGACATGTTTCGGCACAATGTATACTTCAAAACCCAGCATGCTCTTGATGAAATTCGGGTCAACCGGGCGTTTTGTCTTCAAGAGGACTGTCTTGTCATCCTGCTTCTGGGCACCTGTAATCGTCGTTGCGCCGTTTGCCAGCTTGCCTACATTGTCAACGCCTTCAAGCATGTTAATATAACTGCCTTTCGTCGTCTGAACCTGCGGATTGGCAATCAGATTCAGCGTAAAGATGACGTCATCAGCCGTAACAGGCTGCCCGTCAGACCACTTGGCGTTCGGATTCAGCTTGATCGTATAATTCTGGTTGTCCGTCGTTTCAAAACTGTCAGCCAGATGAGGCGTAAACTTGTTTGGTTCCGGCATGCCTACAAGCGTATCGTACATAAACCGAATCGTAAACTGTCCGGCAATATCCGGGTTAAACAGCGGATTGAATTCAGCCGGCGCATTGGTCATGCCAATGGTCAGGTTTTCCTTGCCTCCGCCGCCGCTGGTGCCACCGGAACCACCGCAGCCGCTCATCATGGCAACCCCCAGTGCCAAAGACAATCCCAACAGTATTCTCTTTCTGTTTCTAAACCAATGTAGTACTCCCATATGAAAATCCCCTCTCTATGGAATGATAATATATGATGAAAGAAGCGGTATGCTTCTGCATCTTTATTTGTTTGTATCGCCGTTAATGGCTTCATTCAGACCGTCGCCGAGGAAGTTAATCGTCAGGACGGCAATAAGAATGGCAATGCCTGGCGGAATCCACCGCCACGGTTCTTCTGACAAAATCATGATAGACTGCGCGCTGGTCAGCATGTTGCCCCAGCTGGATGTTGGCGGCTGCACGCCCATGCCCAGGAAGCTCAGGGCTGCTTCAATCAGAATTGCCTGAGCAATACCAAAGGTACAGTTGACTAAAATAGGCGACAATACATTCGGCAAAATGTGCTTAAATACGATGGTCGTCGGCGAATACCCGGTTACAATGGCGGCGGCCACATAATCAATCGATTTGATGCGCAGTACTTCGCCGCGGACGAGACGGCAAATTGGCGGCCAGCCCATGAATCCCATAACCAGCATGACTGTCAGCATATTGGGACCAATGAGACTGACAATGACCAGGATGATCATAAACTGCGGATATGACATGAACACTTCTGTAATCCGCATAATCAGACCGTCTACAACTCCGCCGAAGTAGCCCGACAGCAGTCCCAGCGTAATGCCGATAAGGGAATATACGGCCACAGAGCCAATGCCGACGATCAGCGATACCTGCGAGCCGTAAATCAGACGGCTCAAAACGTCTCGCCCTACATCATCAGTCCCCAGCAGATGGGCTGCTGACGGACTTTCATCAAAGGCCCCGACAGTTTGCGTCGGATCAAACGGTGAAAGAATCGGTGCCAGAATCGCAATGGCAATAATGGCGATAAAAATAAACAAACTGTACAGGGCCGCTTTATTCTGACAGAATCGGCGCCATGTCCGCTTCTTCCAGGAGTCATTCTGTTCTTCTTCTGCAGCCGAAGTCGTCGCCGCCGGCGTTGCGCCAGCTGGTGTCCCGGCAACGATGCCGTCCGGATGAAGCAGCACAAATTCTTTAGCATCCAGCATATCCATTCCCCCTTACTTGCCGTATGTAATACGCGGATCAATGACGGCGTATAAAATATCAATGACAATGTTGGCAATCAACACAGCGATGGCCGACAGAATAACAATGGCCATCAATACGGGATAATCCCGGGAATTAATCGCCAGGACCGTCAGGGAGCCAATGCCGGGCCACTGGAAAATCTGTTCCGTAATGACGGCACCGCCAATGATCTTCGGCAAGTCTGTCCCAATAACGGTAACAATAGGAATCAGGGAATTTCTCATAATGTGATGCCATAAAATCTGACGGCGGTTCAGCCCTTTGGCCAGAGCCGTGCGGATATAGTTTTCATGGCGAACTTCAATGACACTGGAACGGACGTACCGAATCATGTTGGCCGAGAACTGCGAAGCCATGACGATGACCGGCAGTACCAGATGCATAACCAGATCTTCTGCGCCATTGTCAGCACCAAGAACACTCATGCCGCCAGTAGGAAAGATATCGAGTTGAACGGCAAAAATATAAATCAGCGCCAGTCCCAGGAAAAAAGGCGGAAACGAAACATTTAAAAAGGTCCAGCCAATGATGCAGCGGTCCAGAAGCGAATTCTGTTTCCACGCTGCCAGAATCCCCAAGGGAATGGCCGACGCATACGCGACGAGCAGACTCAGACTCATGAGCAGCAGCGTCGGACTCAGGCGCTGACCGATAATTTCCTGTACAGGCTGACGGTTGCTGAAGGAAAAGCCCATATTGCCGCTGAGGAAATTCTGAATCCAGTCGATATACTGGACGACCAGCGGCTTGTCCAGTCCCAGCGAAGCCCGGGTCAGTTCTACCTGAGCCTGGGTCATATCCGGAGAAATAAACATATCTGCCGGATCGCCCGGTGTCAGATGGACGAGAATAAAGGCCCCTACTGATATAAGAAATAAAACAGGAATAGAAATAAGCAGTCGTTTTACAATATATGCTCCCAAAATAATCACCCCTCTATAACAGCAATGTTCCCCCTGATTCACTTCCTTTTCGTTATCTTTCTAAAAATATATGCAATGGCACATTGTCATGCGCCATTGCATGGTCTTATCATACACCTTTTTTAAGAGTGGTCAAATCTAAACGTTCGATTTTATTTT
>NZ_CATWFF010000075.1 GCF_958350005.1 uncultured Megasphaera sp.
GTCTATTTCAGCAATACACATTGGCATGTAAGCAGGATATATTCTGATTTCGTACAATTCCCGTCCGTTTCTTTCTGTTTTTGCATACTATTCAGTCCTTATGAGAATAGATAAAAAACAGGCGTTTCCCACGATGCAGTGCAGAAACGCCTGTTCATATATAGTTATGGTTCCCTGCAGCCCAGTTGGTTCCGCATCCAGCGAATAAACGTCTCCACTGCCGGCGACAGGATCTGATCTTTCTTCCAGGCCAGGACCGAGCCATTTACAATTGCCGGCTCCATGGGACGGATGCAGAGGCCGTCACAGAGCGTATCGAGCATGAACAGCAGTGACAGTCCTGCCCCTTCTTTGGTCAGTATCTGGTAATTGTAGAAAGATACATTCATATAGGCCGCAATGGAAACCGTGGAAAGAGCCGGTCCCAGCCAGTTTTCCAGCATGTTGCGCACAGACTGGCGGCTGGAAATAAGCAGGTTTTCACCGGCCAGATCAGCCGGCGTAATGCTGGTATGGCCGGCCAGCCGATGATCTTCCCGCATGCATACGCCCCACTGATCCTGCAGGGGAAGATGAAGGAAGTGATACTTGCTGATATCGACAGGCTCAATGAGCAGACCCATATCGACCAGTCCCCGCTCCATTCGTTCCGTCACGTCATCGGCATAGCCGGTATATACGGAAAACTGTACTTCCGGGTAAACCTGGCGAAAAGCAGCAATAGCCTGTCCCATGGAGGCCATATTTCTCGTCTCGCCGCAGCCAATGGCGATTTCTCCGGAAATCACGTCATTCCGCCGGGTCATATCCCGTTCGGTCTTTTCTGCCAGCTCCAGCAGTTCCTGAGCCCGGCGGCGCAGGAGCATCCCTTCTTCCGTCAGGGACACGCAGTATTTGCTGCGCCGAAACAGGGCAACGCCAAATTCGTCTTCCAGCATCCGGATCTGCCGCGACAGCGTCGGCTGCGTAAGGTGCAGCAATTTCGCTGCTTTCGTAATATTTTCTTCCTGCGCTACGACTAAAAAGTAGCGCAGCACCCGCAGTTCCATGGACCTCCCCCTTCCTGACCCAGCGATGCTGCAGCTCTTACGCCTTATCTATACCGGCCAGTTTTGCCGGTACCATGACGGCGTCAAACTGCTCGCCTGTAACCCAGCCCGATGCCAGAGCCGCTTCCCGCAGGGTCAGTCCTTCTTTCGCTGCCGTCTTGGCAATGGTGCAGGCCTTGTCATAGCCGACGAGGGGCACCAGGCCGGTGACGAGGATGAGGGACTGCTGCAGATTGCGGTCAATATTCCTGCGGTTCGGCGCAATGCCTGTAATGCAGTGGCTGCGGAATGAATCCATCACATCCGTCAGGAGGCGGATAGACTGAATCAGATTATAGGCAATGACCGGCATGAATACGTTTAACTCAAAATTCCCCTGACTGGCAGCAATGCCCATGGCTGCGTCATTGCCCATGACCTGGACGGCTACCATCGTCACGGCTTCGCACTGCGTCGGATTCACTTTGGAAGGCATGATGGAGCTGCCCGGTTCATTGGCCGGAATCGTCAGCTCGCCAATGCCGCAGCGAGGTCCGGAGGCCAGCCAGCGCACGTCGTTGGCAATCTTCATGAGATCGCAGGCCAGGGCCTTGAGCATGCCGTGAACGACGACCAGTTCGTCCTTGCTGGTCAGGGACTGGAATTTGTTCGGCGCCGTATGGAACGTATGGCCTGTCAGGTGGCTGACCGTTTCAGCAAAGCGGACGTCATAGCCGGCAGGGCAGTTAATCCCCGTGCCGACGGCCGTGCCGCCCATGGCCAGATCCTGCAGGTACGTAACGCCTTGCGTCAGCATTTCCCGGTTCCGTTCGATCATGCGCGCCCAGCCGCTGATTTCCTGGCCCAGCGTAAGCGGCGTCGCATCCTGCAGATGGGTACGGCCGATTTTGACAATATCCGCATAGGCTGCTGCCTTTTCCTCCAGCGCCTGCTGCAGGGCATCCATAGCCGGAAACAGCCTGTCCGTAATCAGCAGCAGTCCCGCCATGTGCAGCGCCGTCGGAAAGGTGTCATTGGAACTCTGGGAACGATTGACGTGATCGTTGGGATGGACGGCAATGTCTTTTCCTTCCTGCTTCAGCAGTTCCATAGCCCGGTGAGCCAGCACTTCATTGACATTCATGTTAAACTGGGTCCCGCTGCCGGTCATCCATACGGCCAGGGGAAAATTGCCGTCCAGCCGGCCGGCCAGCATATCATCGCAGGCCAGGGCAATGGCCTGGGCCCGGTCCGTATCCAGCACGCCCAGTTCCTCATTGACCAGGGCTGCCGCTTTTTTCAGATACGCAAAGACCGTCGCCATTTCGGGCGGTATCTTTTCCGTGCCAATGCGGAAGTTTTCCAGACTTCGCTGGGTCTGCGCTCCCCACAGCTTATCAGCAGGTACGCGGATTTCTCCCATAGAGTCTCGTTCGATTCGGTAGTCCATATGCTCATCTCCTATTGCGCCGCCACAGTCAGTCCCATGGCTGGTTCGCAGAAAATACGTGCATCCATATACGTCAGTGTATCGGCAACGCGCGGCCGGAAGGCCATGTGCCGGAAAATATCCCCTTCCAGGTCTATGCCAGGCGCCACTTCGGTCAGCACCAGTCCCTGCGGCGTCAGGTGAAATACGGCCCGTTCCGTAATGACGAGGATTCGTTTTCCCTGCGCCGCTGCATGAGCTCCGGCAAAGGTAATCTGTTCTACTGTCTTTTTAAACTTGCTGTACTGCCCTTCCTGATCGATGTACAGCCGGCCATTCCGGCAGTGTTCCCGCAGATGGCCGGCCGTAAAGGTCCCCATGAGCAGGAGCGTCTTTGTCCGCTGGGCCAGATCCATAAATCCGCCTGGCCCCATGACGCGGCCGTTAAACTTGGATACGTTGACATTCCCCTGTTCATCGATTTCGGCCAGTCCCAAGGCGCACACATCCAGAGCGCCGCCGTGGCAGATGTCGAACATATCGGCCATTTTCAGCTCCGCTTCGGGATTGATGGCCGCTCCCATATCCATGCCGGACAGGGGCACGCCGCCAATAATGCCCGTATCAGCAGCCAGTGTCAGCTGTCGTCCAAAGCCTTCTTCAGCAGCGACGGCACCGATGATTTCCGGAATGCCAATGCCCAGATTGATGAGATCGCCTTTTTTCAGTTCCAGCACAGCCCGGCGGGCACAGATTTTGCGGTTGTCCAGAGGCCGCGGCGCCAGGGACTGCAGGGGCATACGGGCATCACCGGTCAGTTCCGGCCGGTAGCCGTGGCAGGAAAAGCTCTGGACATGGTATTTGGGCCGGGCAACGACAACGTAATCGACGAGGAAGTGATGGATTTTCACCATCCTGGGGTCAATGCGTCCCCGCGGCACAACGTCTTCGACCTGAACGATGACGATGCCGCCGGAATTATGGGCTGCTTCAGCCAGCTCCAGCTGCTCGCCCAGCATGGCCTCATGAACCATGGAAATGTTGCCGTCTTCATCGGCCAGAGAGCCGCGAATGAGGCAGGCCTGAATAGGAAAGGTGCGGTACTGCAGGTACTCGTCGCCGTCGATAGTGACCAGCGATACCATATCCTTCCCTTCCCGCTTCGTCCGCTCGTTGGCTTTACACCCTTCCAGGCGGGGATCGGCCAGGGCGTGGAGCCCTATATCGGTCCAGACCGCTTTTTCTCCCGACGCAATGGCCCGATAGAGCTGGAGCAGCGTCCCTGCCGGAACCGTATAGGCCAGACAGCGATTATGCGTAATCTGGGAGGTTAATTTCGGTTCCAGCCCCAAATGGCTGGTAATGATCGTACCGAGAAGGCCGTCTGCGGCCAGGCGGTCGCCGCCGCGGCTGCCGCCGTCGCCGGTGCCGGCAATCTTTACGAGCGTCAGATTCTGCGGATGCCCTTCGGCAGCATACCGATCCTGCAGGGCCTTGAACAGGCCGTCCGGCGTGCCGAATCCGGCGTGGCCGCTGACAGCAACGGTCATATTGTCTGTAATAAGCCGGGCCGCTTCAGCCGGTGTAATAAATGTTGTCACCCCTACCCCTCCTTATTCTTTGCTGACAGTACAAAAAAGGACTCCCCTCAGGGAGCCCTTTGTACACAGACTGCCTGCGCAATCTACTGCAAATGCTTCAATCCTTTGGCGCCAATATCACTGCGCACCTGCTGGCCGTCAAAATGAATACGCTGTACATTCTGATAGGCTTCGGCAATGGCTTCTTTCAGCGTCGGTGCCACGGCAGTCACGCCGAGAACACGGCCGCCATTGGTTACATACTGGCCGTCTTTTTCGGCCGTGCCGGAATGAAAGACCATGGCGTCCTGCACCTGATCCAGACCGGTAATGACATCGCCTTTATGAGACGATGCGGGATATCCTGCCGAGGCCATGATAACGCAGCATGCCGATGCCTGTTTCCACGACACCATGTCAGCCTGCAGCGTCCCCTGCGTGCAGGCATACATAATCTGAGCCAGATCTCCGTCGAGAAGAGGCAGAACAGCCTGCGTTTCCGGATCGCCGAAGCGGCAGTTGAATTCGACCACCTTCGGGCCGTCAGCTGTAATCATGAGGCCGGCGTAGAGGCAGCCCTGATAGGTAATGCCTTCGCTGCGCAGTCCGTCGACGACGGGACGGAGAATTGTCGTTTCTACAGTCTTTACCAGTTCCGGCGTCATAACCGGAGCCGGTGCATAAGCACCCATGCCGCCCGTATTGGGGCCTTTGTCGCCGTCGAAAATGCGCTTATGATCCTGTGCGGAAATCATGGGCACAATGGTCTTTCCATCGACGAAGGCCAGCAGGCTTGCTTCTTCGCCGACCATACATTCTTCTACGACAATGCGGCCGCCGGAAGCGCCGAAAATATGATCTTTCATCATAGCATCGACGGCATCGAGGGCTTCCTGTTCGGTCTGAGCCACGACGACGCCCTTGCCGGCAGCCAGGCCGTCAGCTTTGACGACGATGGGCGCCCCCTGCTGATGAATATAGGCTTTGGCAGCTTCTCCATCTGTAAAGGATTCGTACGCTGCTGTCGGCACGTGGTATTTCTTCATGAGGTTTTTGGCAAATACCTTGGACCCTTCCATCTGAGCTGCTGCCTTATTGGGACCAAATACGGCCAGTCCCTGTTTCTGACAAATATCGGCCAGTCCTTCTGTGAGGGGTACTTCCGGACCGACGACGAGCATATCGATGCCTTCGTTTTTGCAGTACGCAGCAATGCCGTCCAGATCAGACAGAGGAATATTTACGCACGTCGCAACTTCAGCCATGGCGGCACTGCCGGGAATGGCATACAGACTGTCAACTGTCGGACTCTGGGCCAGTTTCCAGGCCAGGGCATGTTCGCGGCCGCCGCCGCCGATTACTGCAACCTTCATCAGTCAGCCGCCCCTTTCTTCACCTGCTTGGCCAGATAGGCCGCAATGGCCGTATCGTATGCAGCCGTATGCTGGAATGCTTCCTGAGCCAGTTCCAGGCGGTACGCATCGGTAAAGCCGCCGTCTTTGCGGAGAATATCGATGATTTCATCGTATTTGGCCGGGTTGGTAACAATGGCCACGTATTTATTGTTTTTTGCCGATGCCCGAACCATGCAGGGGCCGCCAATGTCGATATTTTCAATGGCTTCGGCCAGCGTAACGTCCGGTTTGGCAATGGTCTGTTCAAAGGGATAAAGATTGACGACGACCAGGTCGATAGGTGTAATGCCGTGTTCTTTCATGGCCTTTACGTGTTCCGGATTGTCCCGGACAGCCAGGATAGCACCGTGAATTTTGGGGTTCAGCGTCTTGACGCGGCCGTCCATCATTTCCGGAAATCCCGTCACATCCTGTACGGCCATGACAGGAACGCCTGCTTCTTTCAGCGCCCGCATGGTGCCGCCAGTAGAAATAATTTCAACGCCTAATTCGGCAAGGGCCTTGCCCAGTTCGACGACGCCGGTTTTATCGGATACGCTGATAAGCGCACGTTTAATCTTCATGGATACTCCTCCTTAGTCTTTCTTCACACTGACAATGTTCCCGTTTACAATCAGTTTATCATCGCAGAACAGCGCAGCTGCCTGGACATACGACGGATGTTCCTTTTCCAGAATACGGGCAGCCAGCGTGTCTTCCGTATCGCCGTCCAGGACGGGAACGGCGGCCTGAATGATAATCGGGCCGGCATCCATATCGGGCACGACGAAATGAACGGTGCAGCCGGCAATCTTGACACCGGCTTCCACAGCCTGACGCTGGGCGTGAAGACCGCGGAACGACGGCAGCAGAGCCGGGTGAATATTGAGGATTTTGTGTTCGTACTGGGAGATAAAATCGCTGCTCAACAGGCGCATGAATCCGGCCAGGCAGATGACATCAGCCTGAAATGGCGCAATCTGGTCGAGAATAAACTGTTCAAACTCCTGTTTCGACGCAAATTTCTTGCGGTCTGCCAGGATGACCGGCACGCCCCATTCCCGGGCCCGATCCATGACGGCAGCGCCGGGAATATCGCAGACCAGCCCTTTAATATCGGCGTTGATCGTGCCGGCAGCGACGGCGTCGTGGAGCGCAACAGCATTGGACCCGCGGCCGGACGCGAAGATGACCATGTTCTTCTTAGGCATTAAATACGCCTCCCCGCAGCGTAACCGGTACATCCGAAGCGACGGCTTTGCCGATTACATAAGCCGGTTCGTTCCGGTCGGCCAGATTCTTCAGGACTGCATCAGCATCTTTTTCCCGGACGATCATGATCATGCCGATGCCCATGTTGAAGGTGCGGTACATTTCTCTGGCTTCTACATTGCCCCATTTCTGGAGAAGGCCGAATACAGGCAGCTGGGGCCACGTCGTTACGTCAATATCTACGCCAATGCCCTTGGGCAGTACGCGGGGAATATTTTCGTAGAAACCGCCGCCTGTAATGTGTACCATGCCCTGCACGTCAAACTGCTGGATAATGGGCAGGCACGGTCTCGGATAGAGCCGCGTCGGCGTGAGCAGACATTCGCCAATGGTCATGCCCAGTTCATCTACATACTGGTCGAGCTTCATGTTCTGCCGTTCAAAGACGATCTTGCGGACCAGAGAAAATCCGTTGGAATGGACCCCTGTCGAAGGAAGGCCGATGAGGACGTCGCCGGCCTGAATATGTTCGCCTGTAATGACTTTTTCCCGATCGACAATACCTACGCCAAATCCGGCCAGGTCATAGTCGCCTTTGGCATAGAAGCCGGCCATTTCAGCCGTTTCCCCGCCAAGAAGGGCACAGCCCGATTCCTTGCAGGCATTGGCCACGCCTTTGACGATAGTTGCAACCTGAACGGGGTCCAGCTTGCCTACAGCAATATAGTCGAGGAAAAACAGCGGTTCTGCACCCTGTACGAGTACGTCGTTAATGGACATGGCCACACAGTCCTGACCGACTGTATCGTGCTTGTCCATCAAAATGGCCAGGCGCAGCTTCGTTCCTACGCCGTCAGTGCCGCTGACCAGAATGGGGTTCTCCACCTTGCTGTTCATCAGCGAGAAAAGACCGCCAAATCCGCCCAGGTCGCCGAGTACTTCCGGACGATACGTGGCTTTTACAGAATCTTTCATCAGTTCTACGGCTTTGTTGCCGGCATCAATATCTACGCCTGCATCGGCATAGGTTAATCCTTTATCGTTGTTCGAGAGCATATTTTTCTCCTTCTTCATTGGATTTGGGAATATCGGTGGGATAATCGTCGTTAAAGCAGGCCAGGCACATATCTTCCTTGGGAATATGTTCTATCGCCCGGGCCAGGCCGTCAATGGTAATGAAGTGCAGCTTGTCAACGCCGATATATTTCTGAATCTGTTCCACACTGAGGGTCGAAGCGATCAGTTCCTTGCGGACCGACGTGTCGATCCCGTAAAAACAGGGATACTTAATAGGCGGTGCGGACACGCACATGTACACTTCCTTGGCGCCGGCTTCCCGCAGGAGCTTGCAGATAATGCCGCTCGTCGTGCCGCGGACGATGGAATCATCGACCATGACGATTCGCTTGCCTTTGACGACGGATTTGACGACGTTCAGCTTCATGCGTACAGCCAGTTCGCGCTGCTTCTGGTTGGGCTTGATGAAAGTCCGGCCCATGTAGCGGTTTTTAATCAGGCCGTGGCGGAAGGGAATCCCTGATGCCTGGGCATAGCCAATGGCTGCCGTGTTGCCGCTGTCCGGGACGGAAATGACGATATCTGCATCATACTGCGTTTCATTCCACATTTCCCGGCCCATGTTGATGCGGGCCTGATAGACGTCCTGGCCGTCAATGACGCTGTCCGGACGGGCAAAGTAAATGTATTCAAAGGAACAGATCTGCTTGCGGTCTGCTACGGCATATATTTTCGACTTTACGCCGGTTTCGCTGATTTCGACAAATTCTCCCGGCAGTACGTCCCGTACAAAGGAGGCACCAATAGCATCGAGAGCACACGTTTCCGAGGCCAGTACCCAGCCGCCGTCTTCGGTGCGGCCAATACACAGCGGCCGGAATCCGTGAGGATCGCGAACGCCGTAGAGCTTATCCTTGGTCATGAGAACCAGGGCATAGGCCCCCTGAATGCGGTTCATGCTTTCCATAATGCGTTCTTCCATCGTTTCCTTCTGGCTGCGGCCAATAAGATTAACGATAATTTCACTGTCCATGGTCGTCTGGAACGTGGCACCGCTGCGATCCAGTTCTTCCCGCAGTTCCCGGATATTGGTCAGGTTGCCGTTATGGGCCAGGGCCAGCTGTCCCAGCGGCGTGTATACAGCCAGGGGCTGAATATTACGGGGATTGTTGGAGCCTGTCGTCGAGTAGCGGACATGGCCAATGCCAATAGGACCGCCTTCTTCATCAGGTACGCCGTCAGCAAATACCGTGCTGATAAGCCCCATGCCGCGGTACGTATGGATATCCTTTCCATCAGTCAGGGCTATGCCGCCGCTTTCCTGTCCGCGGTGCTGCAGGGCAAAAAGGCCCCAGTAAATATAGCGCGGTATATCCAGGTGCTTGTCGTAAATCCCCAAAACGCCGCATTCTTCATGCTGCTTATCCCAAATCGCATCGTAAAACATGAATACCTCCTGTGAAGTGAATTGTAAACTATCCTACATGGACTGTATCGTTTCCTGAAGCTTGCGGTTCTTTTCCATAACCTGCTGCGCCATCTGCTTGCGGTAGGCCTTGTATTTCGCTGCCAGATCCGCATCGCTGACGGCACCGATCTGCAGCGCCAGAAGGGCCGCATTTTTTGCGCCGTTAATAGCCATCGTGGCAACAGGCATGCCGGACGGCATCTGTACAATTGCCAGCAGGGCATCGAGCCCTTTCAGGCTGCCGCTTTCCAGAGGCACGCCGATGACGGGAAGCGTCGTATAGCTGGCAACGACACCGGGAAGATGTGCTGCCATGCCGGCACCGGCAATGAGGACGCTGATGCCCCGCTGTTCTGCTGTTGAAACAAACTCCCGCACTGCTGTCGGCGTGCGATGTGCCGACGCCAGGAGTACCTCACAGGGTACATCAAATTCCTTAAAAACATCCAGTGCTTTTTTCATAACGGGAAAATCTGAATCGCTTCCCATAATCAAACCGACTTTCAACCCAAATCCCTCCTCAGAATAAGCAAAACCCAAAAGTGAACCGATCACCTTTGGGTTTATCCATGCAGACACGCCGCAGGCACCACTACTTACAAACCGCATCATTACCAGTCTATAAAGCAAGGTCCATAGGGCATCTCCTTATTGCTTCATTACAACATCAAATATATTTAAATTTTATCAAAAAGGTGTATACGTGTCAATCATAATATATGATATCCGCAAATTTTCACATATAAATACCTTTTCTATCCTTCTCTTCCCCTAGG
>NZ_CATWFF010000076.1 GCF_958350005.1 uncultured Megasphaera sp.
CTTCTATATCTTGGCACATTTTTTGCTTATAATATATGTGAATTATGCTAAAAGGATGTGAATATTATGACACTATCTGCACTACCCATACAGAACATTGAAATGGTTCTGACCAAGTACGTTCGTCCTTCCCTGGCAAACCATCAGGGAAATGTCGTTATCGTCAGCTATGCCGATGGCATTCTGCGTGTTCGTCTAACAGGAAAATGCAGCGGCTGTCCATCTGCTCAGCTGACCACAGAAGAAATTATTGCTCAAACAGTAAAAGAACATCTTCCGCAGATCCAGGACGTCGTCCTCGTAAGCGGTGTCAGTGATGACCTGATCGCTCAGGCAAAAGCCTTACTGCATCATCGTCACAACTAGGAGGCCGCCATGAAAATCGGCATCAAATACTGCGGCGGCTGCAATCCTCGCTACGACAGGACAAAAGAGGTCGAAAAACTGAAGGAACAATTCCCTCAGCATGAATTTACGTATGACCCTGGAAAGGCAGCCTGTGACATATATCTGTTAGTCTGCGGCTGCATGACTGCCTGTGCTACATCGGAAGGGCTGGCTGCACGACGCTTTGTTCAACTCTGTTCTCCTCAGCAGTTTGCTTCCTTTGCCGGAGAACTGTTGACAGCAAACCGTATACCAGAAAAAACAAAAAAACGGACACTCCATGTCGGTGATTCTGCTTCTATGAGTAAAACCTTTACAGACGCTGATATTCAGACCTTTGCGGCTCTAACAGGAGATTACGGAAAGATCCATACCGATTCTTCTTTCGCCGCACAATACGGTTTCGGCCGGCCTGTCGTTCATGGCGTCCTGACGGGCAGCCTCATTTCTTCTGTCATGGGAATGCAGCTTCCCGGTGACGGAACGATTCTCATGGAAGAATCTCTCCGTTTTACAGCACCCGTTTATAGCGGCGATACGATTACAGCTACGGTTACACTCGAAGGTATAACTGAACAGAAACGCTGGTATATTGGCACACTTCGCGGTATCTGTACGAACCAGCACGGTTCCATCGTTGCAGAAGGAACATGCCAGCAGTTAATGACAAAGTCACTTTTTACAATACAGCCATTATCACATAAGGAATAGGTGAACAATTATGACCAATTTAGAAATATATGATAATTTATTTATGCGCAATTTTAAACTTAAGAAAGAAGATCTGCCGGGTCTGAAATACAGAGGTATCAAACAGTGGGATTCCATGGGACATATGAACTTAATGGAAGATATGGAGGATGCGTTCGATATTTCTATTGATACTCCAGACGTGCTGGCTTTCAGTTCCTACGAAAAAGGGCTGGACATTCTCCGAAAATATGGCGTGGATATCTAAGCCGGCTTATGAACCGGCCTGTCTGACCGACCCGCTGACCGAAAGCAACTGCTATATCTTTACATCTCATAACAGGGCCTTGCTTATAGATCCCAATAACAGTGATCTCATTATTCCCTATTTAAAAGAAAAAGAGCTTATTCTTGAAACAATCGTACTGACTCATGAGCACTGCGATCACATTGGCGGGCTCAATACATTGCGGTCTTCCGGAAATGTCCAGGTCATTGCCAGCAAACCCTGCAGCGATGGCATACAAAGTACAAAAATAAATATGACCCGCATGATGGAATCTTATTTATATTTCAAAAGCAACGGAAAACTCCGTGTATCGTATCCCAGGTTTACCTGCCAGCCAGCAGACAGATCGTTTTCAGGTACAAACTACATGTTTTCCTGGCATAACTTTACGTTTCACTGCCTGCTCGTGCCAGGCCATACGCCAGGCAGTACGTGCATTACCGTCAACGGAACAATGCTGTTCTCTGGCGACTACTTCATTCCCGGGGAAGACGTTATTACCCGCCTTCCCGGCGGCGATGAGCAGGCCTATGAACAAATTGGAAAACAGCTGCTTCGCGAGCTTCCCACGCCAATGTGGACCTATCCCGGTCACGGCTTGCCGTTTATCCTGACAGAGGAGGTAAAACAGCATTATGGACTATACTGAATTACTACAGCATTCGCCATACAGCTGGGCACAAGCTGAAAAAGAAGAGCGTAGCCTGCCGCTTCTCCAGGACCTGACAAACTGGCATCGTCAACAATGTCCAAAATACGGGCGAGCCTTAAAGCTTCTAGACCAAGTGCAGGGAGGCTATCCGACGATAGATACGATTCCATTTCTGCCGATTCGTCTGTTCAAACAGCAGTCCCTACAAAGCATTCCGGACAAAGATATCTTCAAAACCATAACCTCGTCAGGTACATCTGGTCAGGGACGATCCTACATCGTTCTGGATGCGCAGACCGCACAAAATCAACAACTGACACTCTATGCCATTATGAAAAGCTTTTTTGGCAAACAGCGGTTACCCATGCTTATCGTCGACGCCCCGTCAGTATTCCGGGATCGGGCTGCCTTTAACGCCCGTGGTGCGGCAATTCTCGGTTTTTCTTTGTTTGCCAAAAAGAAATTTTATGCTCTGACTGACACAATGGATGTCGATATAGCTTCCTTGAATGCTTTTGCCCAATACGCAGAAAAGCAGCCAGTTCTGATCTTCGGTTTTACATTCATGATCTGGAAATATCTGTGTGAAGCACTGAAAACCCAGGGGTATGCCTATGACTTCTCCAATGCCATCGTCCTGCACGGCGGCGGCTGGAAAAAGATGGCCGATCAAGCAGTATCTGCCAGGACATACAAACAGCGGCTTTACGAACAGTTTCATATTCGCCGTGTCCACAACTATTATGGTATGGCAGAGCAAACTGGCTGCATTTACATGGAATGTGAATATGGCCATCTCCATGCCAGCATTTTCTCCGATGTTCTTATCCGAAATCCTGCAGATTTTTCCGTCTGTCCTCCAGGCCAGACGGGAATCATTCAGGTCTTATCGCCTATCGCCGCATCCTATCCAGGTCATTCCATCCTGACCGAAGATATGGGGGCCATAGAAGGAATCGACGACTGTCCCTGTGGCCGCAAAGGGACATATTTCCGTATAATCGGACGTATTCCGCAGGCAGAAATAAAGGGGTGCAGTGATACACATGAATAAAACATATACCATACTGGCTGGGACTATACCAAAAACAGCAAAGCCCATGCCACCATTTTCACCGACAGCAATAACATTTTTACAAGCACTATCACAGAAACTCCTACATCACGGCTGGTCTGATTCCAGTGCAACTTGGGCAGCTCTGGGCTTTTGGCTGCGGTCAGCTCACCTGAAACAGATGGCCAGTACAATCCCTGTATTAAATCGCCGACTAGGCCGAGGCCTGATTTTTCACATTGCACCGGCCAATATGGCGGCCGTCTTTGTCTACAGTCTGGCCATTTCTCTTCTCGCTGGCAACGGCAGTAATATTGTTCGTATATCCCCCCGGCTTGCCAGTCAGATCCAGCCAGTCTGCCAGATTCTACAGAACTTATGGAATCAGCCAGATTTTCAGGAACTGGGACAGTTCAATGCCATCATTTCCTATGAGCATAATCAAAAACTGACTGATACCTTTTCTCTTCGCTGCGACTGCCGCGTCTTATGGGGAGGAGATGAAGCCATTCGGCAGATTCGTACATCACCATTGATGCCGCAGGCCATTGAATTAACCTTTGCAGACCGCTATTCTATCGCTCTGGCAGACAGCGCCTGCATCGCCAATTGCACTGAAGACGAATTAAGAGAATGGGCCCATCGCTTTTACAATGATACCTATGAAGCGGATCAAAACGCCTGCTCCAGTCCACGTCTGCTCTTCTGGCTCACGGAGAATCCAGGTAGCTACGAACAGGCACAGCGTCGCTGGTGGCTGTCCATCGCAGCAGAAAGTCGTAACTATGACTTACAAGCCATAAAAGTAAGCAACAAGTATACTGATGCCTGGTCTTTTGCCATGACAGTACCGCAGCTGAAATCCATACAGCGATTTGATAACAGACTGTATGTCTACACCTTATCCTCACTTCCAGCTGATATTACGCCTTTATCAGGATCATTTGGCCAGTTTTTTCAATATCCGATTGATTCCATCAGTAAAATGACGCCATACTTGGGAAAAAAAATTCAGACGCTTACTACCATAGGGGCAGATCCTGCCATTGTTCGCCAGACCTTGCTGGCTGCTGGCATTATGGGCGTAGATCGCGTTGTGCCTGTCGGGCAGGCCTTGGAAATGAACATTATTTGGGATGGTTTCAATATGATAGAAATGTTGTCCCGAATTATGAATTAGGAGGGATGAGGATGTATTTTTTCGACAGAAATCCTGAGTTTGCAGCACACACCCTGTTCGTAGATGATCAAAACCATTCCATATCATACAGCACCTGGTATAATACAGCAGAGTCCCTGAAAGATATCATAAAACCACGATCACTGGCAGCGATTATCTGCCACAATACGATCGGCTCAGCCCTGGCTTATCTGTCTTGTCTGCAGTGTCGCATTGTCCCTATCCTCATAGACCACGATATGGATGCTGATTTGCAGCATCAGCTTATAAAGAGGTACAGCCCGGCTTATATATTTCGACCTGTTGCCGACAATACCCATCCCCCACTATATACAATGGCTGACTATGGTCTGTACCGTATTGCCCAAGACTCACCTGCACTATATACTGAACTGGCCCTGTTACTGACAACATCCGGCAGCACAGGAAGTCCTAAATTAGTTCGACAAAGCTATGAGAATCTCCAGGCCAATGCCGCATCAATTGCAACATACCTGGACCTGACTTGTGCAGACCGGCCCATATCAACACTGCCTATGCACTACACATTTGGCTTATCCGTTATCAACAGCCATGTACTATGCGGCGCAACAGAGTACCTGACAGAAGCTACTGTATTTGAACCGTCATTTTGGGACTTCTGTAAAAGATCTCATATTACGTCCATTGCCGGCGTGCCTTTTACGTATGAATGTCTGAACCGCCTGCATATAGATACGATGCCACTTCCGGATCTGACGCTTTTCATTCAGGCCGGCGGCAAATTATCAAAAAAACTTCAGGAAAAATATGGTCGCTTTGCTGCTGAAACAGGACGGCGCTTTATAGTCATGTACGGACAAACGGAGGCAACGGCCCGCATGTCCTATCTGCCGGCACAGGACTGCCTGCGTAAGCTCGGCAGTATCGGCATAGCCATTCCCGGCGGCACATTCCATATTATGGACGATGACCATACGGAACTGACAGTTCCCGGCGTCGTAGGTGAATTGTGTTACGACGGCCCCAATGTCACGCTGGGATATGCCCATGCCGCGTCTGACTTATGTCTCGGAGACGAGCGGCACGGCCATTTATGTACAGGTGACATGGCATATCGGGACAGTGATGGCTTCTACTATATTACAGGACGTAAAAAACGATTTGTGAAGATCATGGGAAAACGAGTAAGTCTGGACGAAGTCGAACAGTTGTTCAAAAATGCATTCGCCGATGGAGAATTTGCCTGTACCGGCCAAGATGATGATCTGCGGATATTTACGACGTCTTCCAAATCCACCGATGTACTGGAACAGTTTCTCATGAACAAGACAGGACTCCATCCCAGCTGTTTTTCTATTATTGTCGTACCAGCAATTCCCAAAAATTCATCGGGAAAAATACAGTATACTGAGCTTTTCAATTCCGATTGACCATGGAGGCAGTGTATGAAACAGCAAGTAACGCTAACACAGGAACAAGTACAAAAACTGTCAGTAGGCCAGCTTCAGTCACTGCAGATTCTCAGCATGTCTACTGAAGACCTGCAGGACATGCTGCAAAAAGAATCCGAGGAAAACCCGTTCATGGAATACCGTCCTTCTTCATCCAATGACGGAACGGCAGAATTTTTACACTTCATCGCTGCTCCGGAGCAGGATAAAATAAAAAAGTTCATTCTAGAACAGTTGAATCCCAGTCAGTTCAGCAAGCCAGCCTGGGCACTAATGTCTTATTTGGCACAAGCAGTCGATGAACGCGGCTACCTGACCATATCTGAAGAAGAACTATGTCAGAGAATTCCTCTTCCCGATGGCTTGTTCTCGGCTTGTCTCGCTACGCTGCAATCCCTTGAACCAGCAGGGATCTGTGCTATGTCCGTATCAGACTGCCTTAAGCTGCAGCTGCGTCGACTTCATCGCTGCTCCCCGCTGGCAGAGGCAATTATTGATCAACACCTGGACGATATTGCTGCCGGCCGCCTTCAGACTATCTGCCAAATGCAGAACATTTCAAAAAAAACGCTTTCCCCCATATTACGTCTGATTCGATCGCTGGATCCATCGCCGCTTAAAGGTCTTTTTTCCCACAGTGATGATTATGTCGTCCCTGATGTCATCATCCGCTTAACAGATGATGGCTATGAAACGATACTGAATGATTCTTGGACTGCTTCCTATTCTATAAGCGACTATTATATTCAAATGATGCGACAAACAACTGACCCGGACGTAAAAACCTATTTTCGTCAAAAATATGAACGTTGTTACCTGTTACTGCACAATATTGAACGGCGGCGTCAAACTTTGTGTAAGCTGTCTGATGCCATCTGGAAATGGCAATATGCCTATACGCGCCAATACCATTCCCTGCGGCCCATGACACTCCATGACATTGCCCAGGAAACAGGACTGCACATATCGACTATCAGCCGAGCCATACGGGGAAAATATATACAGACACCCTGGCGGACCTACGCCTTTAAAACTTTATTTCAGGCCCCGCTGGGCAGTAAAAATCGGCCGCTGTCCAAGGAGCAGGTAAAGCTGTCTCTCAAAAAATTCATTGACTCAGAAGATCAATATCATCCTTACAGCGACAGCCAGCTAGCTGCCCTGTTATCCCGTCAGTACAGACAATCTATTTCCCGCCGGGTTATCCAAAAATATCGCAGTCTTCTCCGTATTCCCAGTTCGTACATTCGACGGTTATCCTAATATCACAGCAAATTGTATTGGATTAACATGTGTACTTTCCCAACAGGAAAATACAGTATACAATTAGTATATATTGGCATCCGTTTATATTGGAAAGGAGATTGCATCGTGAAAAGGAAAGAAATCTTTTCAACTGTTTCTGAGGCAGCAGAACAGTTGAATGAGATTATTGAACATTCTTTCGACGGTATTTTTATTACTGATGAACAAGGCAATGTTCTCCGCACAAATCATGCATACGAAGAAATTACAGGGCTGACAAAAAAGGAAGTACTTGGTCAAAATATAGCTACATTAGTTGAAAAGAAACTGATTTCTGAATCGGGCTCTCTTATGGTTATGAGGACAGGAAAGCCTATTACGCTGCAACAGCGATTTCGCTCTGGCAAAGAAGCCCTCATTACCAGCTCCCCGATTACAGACAAAGCAGGAAAACTGGTAATGATCGTTACCAATGTGCGGGATTTGACAGAAATTTATAATTTAAAAGAAACGGTCAAAGAAAAATCACTGGCCATGGAACAGCTACGCCTGCAGCTAGAACACATGCAGACACCTTTATCGGAACAGGAAGTGATCATCAAAGATGAAACGACTCTTGCTTCGATTTTGTTGGCCAACCGCGTCGCCTTCATGGATACGACGGTCATGCTTCTGGGGGAAACAGGCGTCGGAAAAGAAGTAATGGCCCGTTACATTTATCAGCATAGTCAACGGGCGCAGAATAGTTTTATCAAGGTAAACTGCGGTGCCATTCCGGAAACGCTTATTGAAAGTGAACTGTTCGGCTATGAAAGCGGGGCCTTTACCGGCGCTAATCGCACGGGAAAGATTGGCTTGTTTGAGCTGGCTAATAAGGGTACGCTGTTCCTCGACGAAATTGGTGAACTTCCTAAAGATATGCAGGTCAAACTCCTGCGGGCTTTACAGGAACGGGAGATTATGCGCGTTGGCGGCACAAAACCCGTTCATATTGATGTCCGCATAATTGCTGCCACCAACCGTAATCTGGAAGAAATGGTAAAAAACGGTGAGTTCCGACAGGATCTGTATTATCGTCTTACCGTATTTCCCATCGCTATTCCTCCGCTGCGATTTCGCAAGAAAGATATTACTCCATTAGCCCTATCTTTTTTGGGAAAACTAAATAAAAAGTATAATTTTCATAAAGTCTTTGCTCCTCTTTCTATTCGTCTTCTCAATGATTACCATTGGCCTGGCAACATTCGTGAGCTGAAAAACATTGTCGAACGGGCGGTCATTATCAGTGCTCATGATGAAATACAGCCAGAAGAACTGCACATTCTTTATCAGCCGCAGCACTTACAAAATGAACCTTTATCCCCACCGGAACAAATTCTTCCTGAATCTCCCCAAGAAGAGCTTCCTGCAGATCTTGACAAGACCTTGGCAGATATTGAATATACCTACCTCACCAGAGCCTACGAGCAGTATGGAAATGTCCGTGATGCCGCCAGAGCCTTAGGTATTACACCATCTACCTTTGTTCGGCGCCGCAAACGTCATACAGAGGCAGCAGAACCATCATGACTCATGCATTCTCATTTATTGACATATGTCATATATGATTTTATAATGGACGTAATGGGATGCGAAAGGGGGTATGTCTATGCCGAGACCGCCGCGGTGCCGCCGCGTATGTTCCCTGCCTGCAGCCGGGGAATTTGCGCCGCCAGACTGTACAGCCAATACGGCTGCCGTCGTCATGACCGTCGATGAATACGAAGTAATCCGCCTCATCGATCTGGTCGGTCAGACACAGGAACAGTGTGCCGTCCAGATGAATGTATCGCGTACGACAGTTACCGGTATTTACGATACGGCACGGCGAAAGCTGGCCGATGCCCTCGTCCATGGAAAACGCCTTCTCATCGAAGGCGGTCCTGTCCAAATCTGCGAACATGCCGCCTCCTGCTGCCATACGGGCTGTCAGGACCGGGCATGTCATCCAAAGGAGAATGATAACTTATGAGTGAATCTTGTACCCATGACTGTTCCAGCTGCGGCAGCAGCTGTGCCAGCCGTACGGAACCACAGAGCCTGCAGGCCAAGCCCCATGCCGGCAGCCATGTCAAACACGTCATTGCCGTCATGAGCGGCAAAGGCGGCGTAGGCAAATCGCTGGTTACGTCCCTCATGGCAGTCCAGATGCAGCGCCGCGGCTTTAAAACAGCCATTCTCGACGCCGACATTACGGGCCCGTCTATTCCCAAGGTATTCGGCATTACGGCCCATGCCACGGGAGATGAAAAAGGGATCTTCCCCGTTGCTACCAAGACGGGCATCAAAGTCATGTCCATGAACCTGCTCCTGGAAGACGCCGCTTCGCCAGTCGTATGGCGCGGGCCCGTCATTGCCGGTGCAGTTAAACAGTTCTGGACCGACGTCGTGTGGGGCGATATTGACTACATGTTCGTCGATATGCCGCCGGGAACGGGCGACGTACCGCTGACAGTCTTCCAGTCTCTGCCAGTAGACGGCATCCTCGTCGTCACATCGCCGCAGGAACTGGTATCGCTCATCGTCGAAAAGGCTCTGAAAATGTCGGAAATGATGCATGTCCCCATTCTCGGCCTCATCGAAAACATGAGCTACTTCGAATGTCCTGACTGCCATACGCGCCATGAAATCTTCGGCCCCAGCCACGTCGAAGCATCGGCGCAGAAATACGACATTCCCCATACAGCCAAGCTCCCTATTGACCCCAACTTTGCTGCATACTGCGACAAAGGCGACATCGAAAGCTACGAATCGGACAACCTGTCTGACACGGCGTCCTTCCTGCAGGGCGTATTAGGGGACTAAGTACATAAAAAGCCAAGAGCGCACAGATTCTGCTCGAGTCTGTACGCTCTTTTTTCGTGTATTCCACATTATACCAGGGTGCCGGGAAG
>NZ_CATWFF010000077.1 GCF_958350005.1 uncultured Megasphaera sp.
CCGTAATTCCCCAAATTTTATAGTTTTTGTACGTATATATGCGCACCGTATAGGTGCGGCGCTGTTTCCAGCCGACCTGATTTGACGCCGACAGGCCCGGAGGAAATCCCGGCGCCGGCCGCGTGGCCAGTTCGATGCGGGCCCGTTCCGGCGTATGATGGGCAAACCAGTCCAGGGGCACGGTGAAGATATGGTCGATTTCGGCGGCACTCAGGGACAGGTCCATCGTATCCACATAGGCTGCAAAGGGCCATACAGTTACGCCCACAGGCGATTCGACATAGTCCAGGGGCCCCCAGACGTGGATATGCGATGCCGAAATGCCCAGCTCTTCCCTCGTTTCCCGCAGGGCTGCCGCCAGGGGCGAAGCATCGCCGGCTTCAATGGCACCGCCGGGAAAGCATATGTCTCCTGGCTGCCAGTGCAGCCGGGAGCTGCGCACTTCAAACAGGGCGTGTTCCTCACCGTCTACCAGCACAACAGGTACCAGTACGGCGCAGGGTATCGTATTCATACAGGAATTCTGCCGGACTACCCGTTCCGGCCACGGTGCCGTTCTGTCCATAGGACCAACCTCCTCGCCTTTCAGAAAAAAAGAGGATGTCCGTTCACGCAGACATCCTCCGGTATACATGGCATCGATTATTATTTCACAACGATGTTAATAATTTTTTTCGGTACAACAATGAACTTGACGATCTTCTTGCCTTCAATAAGAGA
The DNA here is from genome assembly GCF_958350005.1 of uncultured Megasphaera sp. Classification (GTDB taxonomy): domain Bacteria; phylum Bacillota; class Negativicutes; order Veillonellales; family Megasphaeraceae; genus Megasphaera. The sequence goes on from NZ_CATWFF010000077.1 coordinate 721, forward strand.
CTGAACGCGCGGTATGGCCAGAACCAGCTTCTGCACGGCATCGGCGTCGGTTTCGACAGGAACGGTAATCCGGTCGCGGACTTTGCCGTTAATCTGAACAGGCAGTTCGATTTCATCGACAACAAGGGCCGTTTCATCGACTTTGGGCCACTGCTGCTGATGTACGCTGCCTTCAAAGCCGGAAATATGCCACAGTTCTTCGGCAATATGCGGCGTAAAGGGCGCCATGATCTTGAGCAGATTCGTATTTGCTTCTACGGCTACGTCGGTGTGAATCGTCTTCTGTCCGTTCACATAAGCATACATGGCATTGACATATTCCATAATGGCGCTGACAGCCGTATTCAGGGCGTAATTGCCGTCCGTGCCCTTTACATCTTCCGTCACTTTGGCAATGGACTGGTATTCCAGACGGCGCAGTTCCTTTTCTGCTTCCGTCAGATCGCCGCCAGCCGTGCCTGTTTTGGCCAGGTCATTGTACTGATGGACAATACGCCATACGCGGTTCAGGAAGCGGTAGCAGCCGTCAACACCGGCATCGGACCAGTCCAGATCCCGTTCAGGCGGAGCGGCAAACAGAATGAACAGCCGTCCCGTATCGGCACCGTATTTATGGATAATATCTTCAGGAGATACGATATTGCCCTTCGATTTGGACATTTTACTGCCGTCCAGGAGCACCATGCCCTGCGTCAGGAGCCGTTCAAACGGTTCTACGGCATCGACCAGGCCGGCATCATGGAAAACTTTCATGAAGAACCGGGAATACATGAGGTGCAGAATGGCGTGTTCAATGCCGCCAATATACTGGTCTACGTTCATCCAGTGATTGGCTTTCTTCGGGTCCCAGGGCTTTTCATCATTGCGGGCATCTGTATAGCGCAGGTAGTACCACGACGAGCAGACGAACGTATCCATCGTATCCGTTTCCCGCGTTGCCGGGCCGCCGCATTTCGGGCATGTGCAGTGTACGAAGTGTTCACTCGTTGCCAGCGGCGATACGGCACCGGCTGTGAACTTGACGTCTGTCGGCAGCTTGACAGGAAGCTGATCTTCCGGAACGAGCTGTTCGCCGCATTTGGGGCAGTAAATAATGGGAATAGGCGCACCCCAGTAGCGCTGACGGGAAATAAGCCAGTCCCGGAGCTTGAAGTTAACCGTTCCCTTGCCCAGGTCGTGTTCGACGAGCCATTTCGTAATGGCTTTGCGCCCTTCTTCGTCTGTCAGGCCGTCGAATTCGCCGGAATTAACCAGTGTGCCCGGATCATGATAGGCTTCGGTCATCGTGTCCAGATCGAGGGTCTTGTCGGCATTCTGTACGACCAGATGAATGGGCAGATGGAATTTTTTGGCAAATTCCCAGTCACGCTGATCGTGAGCCGGAACGCCCATGACGGCGCCAGTACCGTAATCAGCCAAAACGTAGTTGGCGATCCAGATAGGTACCTTTTCGTTATTCACCGGGTTGACTGCATAGGCGCCGGTAAACATGCCTTCTTTTTCGGCATCATTCGACGTCCGTTCGATGTCGCTCATGTTCTTCATGCGCGTAATAAAGGCCTGCAGTTCCGCTTCATTGGCCTTGCCTTTAATCAGTTCCTGCACATAGGCGTGTTCCGGTGCCAGTACGATGTAGGTTACGCCGAAAATCGTATCGACACGGGTCGAGAACATGGGGATCTTCTTGCCGATTTCCGGAATATCAAAGGAGAATTCTGCCCCTTCACTGCGGCCGATCCAGTTCTTCTGCATCGTCTTGACCCGTTCCGGCCAGCCTGGCAGCAGCTTCAGATCGTCCAGGAGGCGATCGGCATAATCTGTGATTTTAAAGAACCACTGTTTCAGGTCCTTTTTGACTACCGGCGTGTCACAGCGCCAGCACAGGCCGTCAATAACCTGTTCATTGGCAAGGACGGTATTGCACTTTTCACACCAGTTGACCTTGGCTTCCTTGCGGTATGCCAGTCCCCGCTTATAGAGGAGTTCAAAAATCCACTGGGTCCACTTGTAATACTTTTCATGACAGGTCGCTACTTCCCGATCCCAGTCATACGACAGGCCCAGAGCTTTCTGCTGACGCGTCATATTGGCAATGTTGCTGAACGTCCAGTCGGCAGGCGGAATATTGTGCTTAATGGCCGCATTTTCCGCAGGCATGCCAAAAGCGTCATACCCCATGGGATGGAGTACGTTATAGCCGAGCATGCGGCGGTACCGGGCGATGACGTCGCCAATCGTATAATTGCGGACATGGCCCATATGGAGATTGCCCGAAGGATACGGGAACATTTCCAGTACATAATACGGCGGTTTGCCTGTATCTTCGGTGCAGCAGTCACATTTGCTTTCTTCCCACACATGCTGCCATTTCTTTTCTATTTCTTGGGGAATATATTTTTCCACTATCATTGGCCTCCTATTTTGCGTCCAGAACGGTAAAACGCGCCGTCGCAGAGTTACATAATAATATTATAATGTTCTCATTTCATCAAGTCAATTCATGTTTTGCAAAATTATCCCAGAACTGCGGCGATTCGAAGCCTTTGCGCCACAGGCTGACCCCTCCCAGCTGGTATGTCGTCACCAGTTCGGCTTTGGCTTTCAGGGACTGTTCGTCTTCAAACCAGATTTTGACCCGTCCTGTCTCCAGGGGCACGTCGAGGACATACAGGTGCAGGGCATCGTCCCACTTCACGTAGGACTTGTATTTCTCCCGCACCGCTTCGCTGTCGGCCATAGACAAGGTGCGGACAAACAATTTGGGCTTACGGGGAGCCTTTGTGCGTTTGCTGTTACCATCTGGAAGGTCGGCCTTGCTTCCCCTTGCCGCTCTGTCCGTATCCGGCACAGGCGCCGCCGGATTCGCAGCGGGCGCCGTCTTCTTCGTCCCGGCCAGAGGGGGCCACAGATTCAGGTCTGCCGGCAGTTCTTTGCCGTCAGCCGATTCATACCACAGGCGCATGTACAGAGGCATTCCCAAAATGAGCTTATGGGCGCCGACGAGGGGCACCATATCCTGAACGGCTTTTTCCACCCACGGCAGCGAGGCTACCGGTCCGGCAACGGGGCTGGTACGGCCGTACTGGTCATAGGCCATGACCATGAGATAATCCAGACTGGATGCCAGAGCCTGCCGGTCATAGACGAGAGACCAGTTGGGACTGTCCGACAGGGGCGTCACATCCATGGAGACCTGCAGGCCATAGGCATGACAGGCCTTGCTGACAGCTGCGACAAAGCGGGTCAGGCCGTCGCGGTCGGCATAGTTAATATTTTCAAAGTCCAGATTGTAACCTTTAAATTCATATAATAAGGCATAGCCAATGAGCTCCTGAATGAGCTGTTCCTGCAGCCGTTCATCCTGCAAAATCCGATGGGTCAGGTCAGGGTCAAAATTGTTGTCCACCAGAGGCCACATGGCATAGCCCTTGCTGGCATAGGTTTCAGCGAGCATATCAAAATCGGGGTTGCGCAGCAATACGCCCGTGTCACTGAGGCGAAAGGCACAGGGCGACATGACAGGCTGCGCCGTCTGCAGTGCCGGCAGCGGCGCTTCTTCGTCCATCTTGGGGTCCCAGAACAGGACGAGCCCCATCTTTCCCTGTTTCTGCACAGCTGCCGGCGCAGTCGTATCTGGCTTTACCTGCTGCAGCATAGGCGCCACCCGCGTCGGTTTTCGCGGCGGATACAGTTCATTCTGCGTTTCGCCGAGGACATAGCCAATGCCCAGAGGCCGGCGGACGTGGCGGATATTGATGGTCCGCTTCCCGTCCCGGACGTCCCGTCCCGGCAGGCGCAGGGCCACGTAGTCGTTGAGCCATGGCGAAGAGCCGTCACTGGCCGGCGGCAGGCGGAACCAGTAGGTCCCCTCTGCTTCATCGGCCCTGTAAATGCCGTACTGCTCCAGGGCTTTGTCCGATACGAGCCACCGCCCTTTTTCCTCGACAATCTTCATGCCGTTTACGACTTCGTCGGGAATGGGATTGTTCACTTTAGGCACGGAAAATGCCGGGTCCACCATTTTGGAGGCTGATGCTGATGCCGTATCGGCCATCTTCTTTTCTACAGGCCCATCGGCCTTGTCTGCTGCCCAGACCGGGAACTGTACAGCCCAGCTGATGCAGGCAGCAGCACAGACCAGCTGCAGCCATCGATACCGTTTCATACTTCCACTCCTGTCTTATCTGTCCAGAAACTGGCGATATGCGCGTTTTTTCTGGTAAATTCTGAAAAATCAAGTATAATGAATAGGCAGGTTTTCCCTGCATATAGTTAGCATTATACCACAAAAGGGGGCATTTCGATTGCATCAGTACTTATTTTTCATCGGATCCTTTCCCATCCGCGCCTACGGGCTGCTGTTTATGCTGGGAATCATTTCCGCCGGTCTGACGGCGTATTATATAATGAAGCGCGATGGCCGTGGCTGGCACGTCCACATGTTTGACTTCACCCTCTGCTGCGGCCTGGCCGGCATCGTCGGCGGACGGCTCTGGGACGTGTTCTTCTTCGACTGGGCCTACTATCAGCATCACCTGCTGGAAATTCCCTTCGTCTGGCAAGGGGGCATGGCCATTCAGGGCGGCCTTATCTTCGGCGCCATTGCCGGCATTCTGTACACGCGCCGCCACGGCATTGACACGTGGGCCTTCGGCGATCTCCTGGCACCGGCCATCATCCTGGGCCAGTCCGTAGGCCGCATGGCCAATCTCATGAACGGCGACGCTTTTGGCCATCCGACAGGCGGCAATTTCGGCATTCTCTATCCGGACACGACCCTGGCCTACCGCACCTACGGCAATCAGCCCCTGTGGCCGGCAGAGATCTGGGAAGGACAGCTCGACATTATCGCCTTCGTAGTCCTCCTGTTTTACAGTTCCTTTCCTCATAAAAAAGGTCAGGTCTTCTGCCTGTACGTCATGCTGTACGCAGTGGAACGGTTCTTCCTGGAATTTCTCCGCGGCGATTACGTCAGCCTGACGCTGGGCCTGAAATCGGCGCAGCTGACGAGCGTCACCGCCTTCGCCATCGCCCTGGCAGTCTTCCTCTATCTGCAGTGGAACGGAACGGTCGATACGGCAGATAAGGGCCAGCAGGCCTGAGCACCGCCAGCCGGACACACACAGGATACCTGAGGTTCCTGGCTGTCTGCACCCCGCCTGTATCTGCCGCACAATACTACGTATACGACAACAGAGCCGCCGCAGTACGCGACGGCTCTGTTTGTTTATGCCTGAGGCAGTTCTTTCAGCATTTTCTTCGGATTGTCACCGGGACGGACCTTGCCGAAGGCCCTGGCGATGACGCCATTTTCATCAATCAAATAGGTGGACCGTTCAATGCCCATGTACTTGCGTCCGTACATGCTCTTTTCCTTCCACACGTCGTACTGCTGAATGATCGCCTTGTCTTCATCAGACAGAAGCGTAAAGGGCAGGTTATATTTCTCCTGAAATTTCTTGTGCGATGCCACACTGTCCTTGCTGATGCCAATGACGACAGCGTCTTTTTCCTGAAACTGCGGATACAATTCTGCAAATCCGCAGGCCTGTTTCGTACATCCTGCCGTATCATCTTTGGGATAAAAATACAAAACGACTTTCTTTCCTTTGAAATCATGAAGCGCCACAGTCTTCCCATCCTGATCAGGCAGGGAAAAATCCGGCGCAACCATACCAATTTCCAACATATCCATTCCTCCGTTCCAACAATAAAACAACAACATATATACCTGCAGCCAATACAGCTTAGACTGCTTATATCCTATCACAGGTATCCGAATCTGGCATCTAGGGCATCTGTGTTCCCCTGGTAATACGCCAGATGGCAATGGTCCGGGCCGCTTCCATATACTCCTGAAAGGCATCATCATACAGATGAGATTGTTCTTCCATAACGCCATCTGCCCAGACCAGGCGGTGATTAAAGGCACGGTGCGATCTCATCAGCGGCGGCAGGAGCGATTCGTAGGTACTGCCTTCCGGCAGAATCAGCTCGGCCAGGGTCGGTGCAATCTGCAGCTGACTGCCGGCTGTATCGTCATCAAAAAGCGTCGTCGACACACCATCACCGTATATATAGCAAGGGATACCACTTAATACTTCCAGCGGCACGTCCTGGGCAAAGCTGAAGCGTTCCGCATGGTCACCGGTTACGACGAACAATGCCGACGGGTCCTGTTGCTGTACCTGCTGAATAAACCGTCCCATAGCCTGGTCGGCATACCAGATATGGCCGAGCTGATCCATCGTTTTCGCATCAGACGGGACAGACGACGGCAAGGCAGCCTGCACTGCGCTGCGGGGAAAGCCTTTGCTGTCTACATCAAAGGAAAAGGGCGGGTGGTTCGTCGTCGTCAGGATAAAATGAAACGTATCTTCTTCATCCGGATGGGCCGCCATATACTGGCGGACAGCCTGAAACAGAGATTCATCGGATACGCCCCACGACGACTGGCCGTCGGCATGGCTCATTTCATCGGCACCGTGAAATTCATCAAATCCTTCACGCCGGGAAAAGGCGCCAACATCCTGCCAGCTCCGCATGCCGCCATACCAGAATACGGTCTTATACCCCATGCGCTTCATGACCGCGCCTATTCCCAGCTGATCCACATCGCCGCCGCGTCCCATGACATAATTGGGATACATGCCTACATCGGGAATCCCTAATACCAGGGCATTGACAGCGCCGATAGTTCCGTTGCTGTCTGCTAAAAACCGGTATGTATGAGCGCCATTGGCTTCCAGAAACTCCCCGGTCTTAGCCAGTCCCAGGCTGCGGTATGGCGAAAGGAGCGGCCAAAGGGCATAATTTTCTCCCAGTATCAGCACGACCTGACGGGGCCGGACGGCCAGAGACGGTCCTTTCGTCTGGCGGGTAAAGGCCTCGTCAATCGTATGGGCCTGAGCATTCCCGCCAAGGGTTACAATGGCCTGCTGCAGTTCTGCTGCCGAAATAGGTCGGAGCGCTTTTTTATAGGCCCGCCGGTACGTGGAATAGGCCCGGTACAGGGCCTGGCCATCATCAAGAACAGCTTCATTCAGTAAATGATTGGGCGTACGGGCCGCACTTTCCCAGGGCACGCCCGTTGCCATGCTGAAGCCGCCGCCAAAACGGCAGAAAACAGCGAACACAGGCAGCAGAACAAGGACACAGGCAGTAACACTTCGAATATGCCGCGACGGTATCCACGTACGGGTGTGGGCAAGTTTATACCAGATAAAGATACACAGTCCAGCCAGGCATACAGCGCCAGCCAGTCTGGGGACAAGCTGATACTGCTGAAGCATGGTCTGCCAGATGGCCTGCCATCATCCTTCATCCCGTTAAATATCATAATGTTAAAAGAAGACTGAAACGCCTGATAATAGGGAATTCGTATCATAAATAACAAAGCCATGACAGCCGTAGCCAGGCAGCCCCAATACAGGCGAATCCGTTCAGCAGGCCACGCGCTCCAACACGTTCCAGGCAGGGTAGCCAACAAAAAGGGAACGGCCGTAAGTACTGCCGCCGTTTTCAGGCTGATGCGCAGCCCCAGCCACAGGGCATAGCCAATATCCGCTCCGGAAGCGCTGCTTACCTGTCCGGAATACAGGACCAGAAACGCTACCCGAAAGACCATGAGCAGGAATTCCATATACCAGAACCATTTCAAATCCTGCTGTATATACCGTAAAAATCGTACTGCCACGTACTGCATCTCCTCTCCTGCCTGTAAGCCGGGCTTACCAGCCTGCAGCCAGACACGACACAGGCACTGTATGCCAATGTTAAACCGGCCTTATTATAGCAGATTATTTGCCGGTGTAACAGGTATTTTTTTACAGGATACATACCTGTTTTTGACAGATACTTTACCATATATACACCCTATTCCCTGTTTCACAGCACTCCCTGCGACAGGAGTTGCGCTGACCGACAAAATACAGTACCATATACAGGAAGAAAGGTTATATAAGGAGGTACAATTCAATGAAATATCTCATTGCTTCTGATATTCATGGCTCTGCCTATTACTGCCGTCTGCTCATGGAACAGGCCGAAACGGAACGGGCCGATGCCATTTTGCTGCTGGGCGACCTCCTCTACCACGGGCCGCGCAATGCTCTTCCCAGGGACTACGATCCCAAAACGGTGATTACCATGCTCAATGAATGGAAAAATACGCTGTTTTGCGTTCGCGGCAACTGTGACAGTGAAGTCGATCAAATGGTGCTGGAATTCCCCATTATGGCAGAGTATGCTATCTTTTCGGCAGGATCGCACCTGATGTTTGCCACACACGGCCACATATACAACACGTATCAGCTGCCGCCCCTGCCGGAACAGGCCATCCTGCTCCACGGACACACGCACATCCCGGCATGGGAGCCTTTTGGCTGCGGCCAGTACTACCTGAATCCCGGCTCCGTATCGCTGCCAAAAGACCATACGCCCCACAGCTATATGACCTGGGACGACCAGACCTTTACGTGGAAAGACGTCACTACCGGAAAGGCCTTCCATTCCCTGACGCTTCCCTGATACAAAAAAAGACTGGCCTCCTGCACTCCCTGCCAATATCAGACCTGCATCTGACAACCCGGCAGACCATGCAGCGGCCAGTCTTTTATATACTATTATATGTCCTTATCTGCGGTGATGGCGGCCATGATTATGGTGTTCATCGCGGTATTCAATATCCCGTTCAATGATTTTCCCTGTTTCCGCATCAATGGTGACTTCGCCGTCCCAGATCTCAGGCGTGCTGAATTCTACGGAATATACAGCATATCCGTCGTCCCGATCGCGGTCTACATCATAAACCGTTGCACCGGGGTATTCTTTCAATACCAGATTCTGCGCATCCTGCGCGCTAATATTGGCAAATGCGGCAGCAGCGCCCAAAGCGGTAACAACGCTGGCCAAAGTCAGTATACGTGCAAATGATGATTTCATAGTGGTATATCCTCCTGTAACGGTATAGTGTACTTGATGAGTATATTATGC
>NZ_CATWFF010000078.1 GCF_958350005.1 uncultured Megasphaera sp.
TCAGCTTCTTGTCTGCCTGCAGGCCGGCCAGACGGCCTATGGACTCCCTGTGATGCCGTATGTTCCAAGTGGCGCGTACCCCAGGTCGGGAGGCGATGGCCCTTCTGACCGTTCCGCGTAAGGGCTTATGCATTCGCTTACGCGCAATGGGTACCGTTTCAGCAGGGCGCATACACAGGGATTGTCCCGGGCGGACGGTCAAAGGGCTGTCGCCTTCCGGCCCCCAAGAATATGTTAGAAGACTATGGTCGGACTATTCTGCTTCCAACGCATTCCACGCTTCATCAGCCCGTTCGACAAACATCTGGCGGACTGCCGCATTTTCCCCTAAGCCGTGAATATACGGCGTAACCGTAAAGCCTTCTTTTTCCAGAATACTCTTATGCGAATCTGCTTCAGCGCCAGCCATGTCGTTATTGGCATGGTCGCCGGCAACCATCATCATAGGCATGAGTGTCACATGCTTGACGCCTTTGGCCTTGAGCAGGGGAATAACCGTGTCCAGATGAGGCCATCCTTCTACAGAGTATACGAAGACATTGCCCAGCTTAGCCGCATCGAGGCGGTTCTGCAGAACCGAATAGTAGGCATTCGCCGGGTGAGGCGTGCCGTGAGCCATGACCAGAACGGCGTCATCCTGGCCCAGTTTTGGGAACTGCGTTGACAGAGCCTGTACGAACTGGGCAATATCGTCACGCTGTCCTTCCTGACCCATCCAGTACAGCATCGGCGTCCCTAAGGTCACCTTTTTAAAATCCTGTTTATATGCATTAAACAAGGCTCTATCATAATCATATTCAATGCCGGGAATAACGTTCAGATTGGCAATGGCAATGCGCGTATATCCATCGTTCTTCAGCTGTTCCAGCGCCTGTTCCGGCGTTGGGATAGTCAGCCCTTCGTTGGCCTTAATGCGGTCTACAATGATATGAGACGTAAAGGCAACGACTACTTTCTGGTCCGGATGAGCAACCTGAATGGCAGCTACAGTTTTATCAATGGTCTTCGCCCGGCTTTCTTTAAAAGTCGTACCAAAACTCAAAACCAGAATAGCATCCTTATTGGGCGCATCTTTCATAGCCGGATTTTCATAGGTTTTGACGCCAATTTCCGTTGCTTCTTTAAGAGCTGGGGTCACATCTCTTACCTCCTTATTCAGTGTGTATCCTGCTGAGGCCGGAAGGGCCCCCATGACACCAAACGTCATGGCCGTTAGAGACAAAATAATCGCTGTTCTTACCTTGTTGCGTACCATCCATACCACTCCTTTAAAACTACACATATAAACATATAATAAAGACGTACCATATTGGCATCACAGCGGACGTCACGATTGCAGCAGGACAGTGTATGCCCGCCGTTGCCAGCAGCAGGCATACAACAAAAAAGCTGCACGAATCCCGTGCAGCATTACAGCATATGTGTCAATCTCCATCCCCATCGCTCGCAGGTCTGTCGGTGATTTTCAGTCAGGCAGTTCTTCTGGCTTGGACTCCTCGCTTCGCCGCGCCTTCCCATGCGAAAACGCACAGTGACATACATGCGACGTTGCTCCTCCTTACAGCGGCGGGACCGCGCCGGTTTTGCACCGGTCTTCTCTATTAAGTCTGCAACACCTGACCTCAATATGTACTTAATCTCACTATAGCATGGGTACAGGACATCTGTCAATGGACAGCTAATGACAGGCAGTATCAGGTTACCATAGACAACAAAATGGGGGTATGATATGATAACAATGTAACACAAACATCATGTTTTTTACGATTTCATGTATAAGCAAGGAGGAGATTATATCATGTACTCTAAAAAAACAGCAGCCCTCTTAGCTGCCACATTCCTTTGTCTCTCTGGGGGGGGCATTAGTTCGTATGCGGAGGGCGGAAATTCCAGCCAAAACTGGGAAAATGCTACTGTAACAGAAGACATCCACATAACCGGTAACGGTATCAATGCAACAGCCAATAACACAACGTTCAAAGGCCCTGAACTGGCTGTCGACAACCAAGCACAGTTAAATATGACTGGCGGCTCTGTAGAAGTTCCGCAGGATGCATTCACCGTTCAAGGCGGTTCCATTGACGTATCCGGTGCAAACGTAAATTCCGGCATTTGGGTTTCAGCTGTTGAAGGTCAAGGTGCTGGAAAAGCAGTATTTAATAATACTACTATTACCGGTACTAATCTTGTCGCTCAGGGCTATGGCAGTATAAAAAATGAAGAAAACTCGCAGGGCTCTAATGCCCCACAGACGGTAATCGACATTACCGGCGGTTCTGTCAATGTAACAAACATAAAAGCCAGCAATAACGTATATATTGATGGGGAACTCAAGCACACGTATGGAGACCAAGAACGGGGCGCTACGATAAACTTACATAACGTACAACAGGCTACGACGAATACGCTGACTGCAGAAGGCAAAAGTCATCTGGGTATCGGCAATTCAACCTTGACCGTAAACGAAGCAACATCCGTTATGGGCGACAGCTGGATGCATGTGTCTGACAGCCAGCTCAACACGAACGGTGCTGTCACGCTAACCGGCGCAGGCCCTAATGTGCCATACGACGAAACGACAAATACGATCGACTTGGAGAACAGTACATGGACGCACAAAGGAGACAAAGTAACGCTTGATAATAGTGCCGTCATCGAAGCCGCCAACAGTACCGTAAATATTTCGAATACCAACCTGTCCCTGGACTATAATTCCTTTGTAGAGCTCTTGAAAAGTGATATGACCGTAAATGGTGGCACCATCTCCCTGGACAATGGCGCAAATATGAAGCTGTGGGGAAAAGAAAATGAAGCAGATAGCTCCGGCAAGGGAAGTACTGTAACCTTCAACAATGCCAAATTGAATATAGCAAATTCATCTGCTGATGATACGTCTTATATCGCATTGAGGGAAGGCAGTACGATAAACCTGAATAAGACTACTGTAGACGTTAAGGGCCATGATGTTTGGCCTGAAGAAGGCCAGCCTCTTCCTGGTACAGACAATCCACAGGTATTCAGCTATGTAGACCTGAATCACAGTACAATGAATATGTATGACAGTACGTTAAAGCTTGACAATGCATATATGCAAGCATCGGACGAAAGTACAGTGAATGTACAGAACAGTACGATACAGCTTAGCAGTAGTGACATCGAACTGGCTGGCAGTACAATGAATGTAACTGGCAGTACTATATTAATGAACGGTGATTCGCAGATAGGCCTGGATAATGGATATTCTGATGAAAGTAAACAAAGCACACTCAATCTCACTAATGTTGCCCTGACCATGAAGGATGAATCACAAATAACTGTTAACGGCAGTATCCTAACCATCGGCAATGGCACAAAAGTAGACGTATCTTCTGCCTCTATCTCCACCAAACCCGGCACCGCAACCTTTGCTGCTAAAGAAGCTCCTTCCGCTCCCATTTCCGTAACGAATAACGGCAAATTAATTTTCGCCAATGGCTCGGCTACGTATACAACGGCAGATGCCAATAACAATATCCAGACCGTCGCTACAGCAGCAGATGGTGGTAAAATTACGGTAGAAAGTAATGCCGGCCTGTATGTAGATAATGCTAAAATAGATAATACGACCAAATACAACATCAATAGTGCTATTGTAAAAACAGATGCTAACGGCAACGTAACGGGTGAATTAGGTTGGAATGGTCGTGTCTTCGGCAAAAATCAGCTCCAAGAACTGAATAAGACTACAGGTCTTTACGAAAACAAGAATTTTGGTGAAGTCTATACCGGCCTCTTTGCCGCCAATGCTATGCAGGCTGCCTATCTCTCTGCAGATGGCCCAGCTTATGATTTCATTGATGCTGTGCAGACGACCTTCCGGACTGGCGATACCACTGCCGATAACGCCAATATCACCAAGGCCCTGAACTCCTCTGCCGGCCTGACTGGTCTTGCCGGTGTTGGCTATGGTTTGGCCAGCTTCTCCGATACATTGTCCCGCTCGGTCAATACGCATGACGCGGCTGATGGCAACGTCTGGGCTTCATATATTCACGACAAACGCACTGTTGACGGCCTGAAAGTCGGCAACCTCTCTGCGGACTACGACCTCACCTACAACGGTGCTGTCATTGGCGTTGATTTCAGCAATAGCGACACGACCCGCTACGGCCTGGCTCTGGCCTATGCTGACGGCGACGTTTCCACCAACGGCGGCCTCGTATCTACGCAGAATGACGCTGACTACTACGGCGGTTCCCTCTACGGCGTATGGAACGGCTCCAAAGGCCTGACCTACAAAGCCGAACTGGGCTACACCAAGAGCTCCAACGACCTGACCCAGTACAACACGGGCACGAAGATTACGGCCTCCACCGACGCAGATGCCGTTTATGCCGGTGTCCGCGCTGAAAAAGCTATTGAAAGCGCTTCCGGTACCTGGACACCGTATGCAGGCCTGCGCTATACGCGCCTTGCCGTCGACGACTACACGGACAGCCTCGGCTTTGCCCACAACTCGGACAACGCCGGTATCTGGAACCTCCCCGTCGGCGTCGCCTATCGCCATGAATCAAAATCCAGCAGCGGCTGGACCTACACGCCGTCTGTCGAACTGGGCTACCAGTTTGCCTTCGGCAACAAGACCATGGACGAAACAGTCAGCTTCGGCGCCGGCTCCGACCTGTTCGGCGTCGACATTGCGGAAAACTCCTTCCTCGGCCGTCTCTCCTTCACGGCAGCCAACGACGACCTGGCCTTCGGCGTACACTACGGCTACCAGAAAGGCAGCAACACCGACTCCAAAGCCTGGGGCGTCTCTGCCAGCCTGAAGTTCTAAGACAATAGATACATCAAGCAAGATCATCTAACTCAACTTCATACAAATAAACACAAAGAGCCCTGTACAACCTTCACGACCGTACAGGGCTCGTTTTAGTGTGCTGGAAATTACACATGGCAGTAGATAACATTTTATCACGAATGTATGTACAATACACACTATAATCGTGATAAAATGAAGAAAAAGGAGGAATATACCATGGCAAATGAACTGCCTTTCGAGGTGAAACTGGATGAACCGAACCAGACTACGTACCAGGCTATAGACAAAGCCGAAAAAGACGAAGCCATCCATGGCCCTTTTAACAGCGTATCGGATATGATGAGGGAATTACAAACGGATAAACAAAAATAATAAAGCAGGGTATCGTATTCAAAAGAATCGAGTTTCCTGCTTTATTATGTATGCTGTTATACCTGTCACTATGTGCTTATTTTCACAATGGTGCGTATACCAAGTTTCTGTCGATGAAGTTACAATGGGATTATTCCTATGACGACAGCTGCTGCTAGTATGACCAGCGATACCAGCCAAGCCCATAGAAAGGTATGTTTTTGATGTTCACCGAAATCAACGCCTGCCAGCCCTACTAATAAAAACGTAGCAGGGGTTAGCGGAGAAACGGGAAATCCCAGTGTCATTTGTCCGCAAATTGCTGCTCTTCCCAAATCAACGCCTGCTAATCCTACATCGGAAGCCGCTGTTGCCAGTACAGGCAGGACAGCAAAATAGAAACTATCCGGATCAAACAGCAAACTTGCCGGCATAGAAATAACCCCAACAATAACGGCAAAGTGGGACGCCATCGTTTCCGGCATTGCCGAGGCCAGACCGACGGCCATGGCATTCAGCATGCCTGTACCTTTCATGATTCCTGCAAAAATTCCTGCTGCAAACAATACGCTGGCCATCATAAGCGCTGCTTTAGCATGTTTATCAATTAATTTTCCCTGCATCTGTACATCTGGATAATTAACTGCCAGCATAATAACCAGAGCAATAGCAAAACAGCCCACTGGCGGCAAAATAGATGCAACTAACGCACCAATAGTTGCTATAATCAGGATTAAATTGAACCAAAATAATTTAGGCCTTTGCAGATCATTTGTTTTATTAGTCAATGCATCTGACATTAATTCTAGTTTACAGCTCATATCTCCTAACTTTCTTTTTTCCTTCAACCCTAAACCAGCAACTACAGCTATACAACAAATTATCCCTACAATTTGTGGAATCACCATAGGTGAAAATAATTCGGTCACCGGAATTTCCAAAGCTGCTGCTGCCCGAATAGTTGGCCCGCCCCAGGGAACAATATTCATAACGCCAGCTCCCAAAGCTACTGTCGTAGCCAACACACGCTTATCCATGTGCAGTTTTTCAAAAATAGGTAACATCGCCGGTACAGTAATTAAAAACGTAGATGCTCCTGACCCATCTAGATGAGTAATCATCGTAATAAACAATGTACCTATACATATCTTAACCGGATCGGTACCAACGACGCTTAAAATGGCCTGAACAATCCGTTCGAATACGCCTGTATCGCCCATAATAGTAAAAAACAGAACGGCAAAAATAAACATTGCCCCTGTAGGCGCTACTATTTTAATTCCGTCAAGCATATACTTGCTCATGGAGCCTCCGTCGCCAATGACAATACAAGTGATTGCCGGAATAGCGATGAGCGTACACATGGTAGACAATTTTTTTGTCATAATGACGGCCAGCAGAACAATAATAGTAGCAAAACCAGCAATGGCCAGCATAGAAAAACCTCCTTTCTACTCACTACTACCCGAAGGGCGGTTACACCATATGGGTTGCTTCTTCAGCACTCATTCCCAGCAGCTCCGTCAGTATGGATTCCGTATCTTTTCCCAGCGTCGGAGCTTTGGCATACGTATACCGGCCAGCCTCAGTCATCTTAATAGGATTACCTGTAATATGCATTTTTCCTTCTACAGGATGATCGATTTCACAAATCATTTCCCGCGCTTTGGCAATATGTTCATCTGTAACGACATCGGCAACATCATGAATAGGTGCGCAGGGAACACTGGCTGCCCGTAGCAGTTCTATCACGTCTTTTGCCGTATGCTGTTTCGTCCAGCTTGTTACCATCTCATGCAGTTCATCCTTATGAGAAGCCCGGTCTTTATTTAATGCAAAGCGCGCATTTTCAAGCCAGTCCAGATGGCCCGTCGCCTTGCAAAACCGCTCCCAAATAGCATCGTTTCCTACGCCAATGACAACCCACTTATCCATGGTTTCGAATGAATCATAGGGATAAATAAATTCATATCGATTACCTGCCCGTTTAGGAATACGGTGTTCTACGAGATAAATTTCCGTAATGGTTTCCATTGCACTGACGGAGCAGTCTACCAGCCCTACGTCTACATACTCGCCATGATGCTGGCTATGCCGGCCCTGAAGAGCTGCTAAAATACCAATGCAGCAATTCAGTCCGCCCAATACGTCTCCAATAGCCGTACCGGTCCGAGTCGGCGGGGAATCTGGCCATCCGGTAACACTCATCATACCGCTCATAGCCTGAGCAATAACATCATATCCCGGAAGAAGCCGATACGGGCCAGTCTGTCCAAACCCGGAGATAGAAGCAAAGATAATCTGTGGATTTAATTTTTTTACTTCTTCATAGGAAAAGCCCATCTTGGCAATCGTTCCTGGCTTGAAGTTTTCCACAAATACGTCGGAAATTTTAATCAATTGCCGTAAAACTTCTTTCCCTTTTTCATCACGCAAGTTCAGAACCATGCTTTTCTTATTTCTGTTTAAATTGGCATAATATGCGGAAATCCCGTTATCAAAAGGAGGATACGCACGACTGTCGTCGCCATGGACGGGAGTTTCTATTTTTATGACTTCCGCCCCCATATCGGCTAGGAGCATAGTGCAATACGGCCCAGAAAGGACACGTGTTAAATCCAGAACGCGAATGCCCTGTAATGGTTTAGTCACACGCCATCCCTCCTTATTCGTCATCTACGTCAATATACATCCGCAGCAGGGCTGCTTCCATGCATTTTCCCAGCGTATCCAGGCGCAGCGAACGGGTAGCGCCGCCGTCGAGGGCATGATGCATGACAAAGTTAAATCCGTCTAGCTGCGGCAGATCGTACCGTACAACGTCGCCGAATACAAGTCCTTCAAAGTGGCGGCGAACGGCGTCTGCCGTAACCTGCTTGGCCATGGCATCATAATACTTGGGATTCCGGGCATACAGGCAGATATTGGATGTATCGCTTTTATCGCCGCACCGTCCGTGGGCAATATCTTTCAACTGAACTCTCATCGTTTCAGACCTCCTCTACATAAGACGTAATCGTAATAGCTTCGCGGGGAATCAGTGTCGGCCACAGGGCAAATACTTCACTGGGCCGGGTTCGGCCGCCAAAGAAGCATCCCTGCGCCGGTCCGTTCAGATTGCTGACAGCAGCAATTTCCGGAGTCAGCTTCAGTCCTTCTTCCTTCGTTTCCGTCATAATTGCGTAGCGCAGCACAACTTCATTCAAATCAGCATTCAGTTCCGGAGCCAGCGGACCATGCAGTGCGTTGACGCCCAGGTAGCTGACATGTGTCCGGATAGCCTGCAGCCCTTTCATGGCCATTCGCTTATCCAAAATAGACGCTGCCATCCTGGCTTTATCCAGTGCCCGCGGCCAGCTGTACGGCAAATAGGCAATATTGCGGTATCCTTCCAGATAGCCGACACAGAGTTTCAGCGTGTCCGGTGCAGGTTTGCCAGTAACACCGCGAACAGCAACATGATCCCGTTCAATTTCTTCTACTGTAATTTTGCTGAAGTCAGCAACAACGTCAGGCGTAATATACTGAGATGGATCATGAATTTCGTACATAACCTGTTCTTTGACAGACTGCGGTGTAACGAGACCGCCTGTATTTCTGGTTTTGGTGATAATGAGACTTCCTTTTTCGCTTACTTCTACGATGGGATAGCCGAGAAGTTCCGGACGGGGTACATGTTCCCAATCATAGTCGTAATTGCCGCCAGTAGCCTGTGCACCGCATTCGCACAGATGACCGGCCAGAATACCTGTTGCTTTGGCATCCCAGTCATTCAGGTCCCAGCCGAATTCATACATGAGCGGCGCTTCAAACATGGCCGTATCTGTAGAACGGCCGAGAATGATAATATCGGCACCGTCTTTCAGGCACTGCAAAATCGGTTCTACTCCATAGTATACATTGGCATTGACCATTTGCGGCAGAATACGGTCAATATCTTCTCCCGTATCCATATGCTGCATGGTCACGCCTTTCTGACGCAGCTGCGGAATCCTCTCCCGTACGTCATCACCGAGAACGTAGCCAATTTTGAGATCATATCCGCCATCTCGGACTACTTCCTTTACTTTTTCCACGCAGGCTCTGACGTTCATTCCGCCGGCATTTGTAATAACCTTGGTGCCCTTTTCAGCCAGATACGGAAGCATCCCTTTCAGCGAGGTAATAAAATCGCGGGCATAGCCGGCATCAGGACGTTTTTCCTGCTGCCGCCGCATAATGGATAAGGTTAATTCTGCCAGATAATCACAGCAAATATAGTCTACCTTATCCTGCTTGGCCATGATAATCGGTGCGTCGATCAGGTCTCCCCAGAAACCCTGGCCGCCGCCAATTCGAACTGTCTTCATACACAACCCTTCTTTCTTCGTGTTTACACTGAACAGTATTTCTG
>NZ_CATWFF010000079.1 GCF_958350005.1 uncultured Megasphaera sp.
TTTTGGAACTTTTATTTAATAATTCACAGCATACTATGCTGTCAGAACGGAGCGAAACACTGTCAAAAGGGCAGATAGTGTTGAAGCTGATGCAGCGTTTCCTGCGTATCTACGTCTATCAGCTCCTGCCGCGGCGGCTCATATATCCACAAATTCTTCCCCTGCGCACGAAGTATGTGCCTTCCTCCCACATCGCCGTGCAGCTGCAGAAGTTCACAGCAATGAACAGCCGAAAAAACAGCAGGGCTCATCAGATGCCGTCCATCAGTCATGGCACCGGCCGACTTGCCGGAAGCGGCAAATCCCTGCAAAAACGAATGAATACTGTCATACTGCAGCAGCGGCTGATCGGCCGGAAAAAAAGCATAGGCATCGGCCTGTCCGACATACTGTACGCCAAGGCGGACAGAAGCGGCCATTCCTTCATCAGCCTGTTCATTGTATACGGCATGGCCGCCTTGGCTGTTACAATACATTAAAATCTCGGGATATGCCGTCACAGCGAGCAGCCTGTACCCAAACGCCGCCTGAAGGCGCTGCAGTTTCGTCCAGCCATACTGATATAATGGCCGGCCGCCAACAGAACAGAGAAGTTTATTGCTGCCAAAACGGCGGCCTTTTCCTGATGCCAGGTAAACAAGGGCTATATCCATTACGGTTCCCGCCTTTCTGCAGCATACGACGTAATCAGGCCGCATGAAATGTCAAGGAACGCAAAGATACGCCGGGCAGCAGCAATCCGTTCTGCCGTATCTGCCTGCTGCAGTACAGGTACGACCGGTACAGACGGATACCTGGTATACAGGACTTGCAGACACTGTCCATAAAAAATCCGGGCAAACAGAGCTTCGGTCAGCACCGCATCAGGCGGCAGTCCGGTCAGGGCATAGCGAAAGCAGCCGTCTTTCACCGCCTGTCCAAGGGCACACAACCCGGCCAGGCAGTATATCTGCACCGTATCTGGCGGCACAACCGGCTCGTGACAGGCCATGGCCTTGAGCGGAAGGCGCTTCGATCCATCGCCTTCTATCAGCACGACGTCAGCCAGCGGGCCGGCAAGGCGGTATAGCCGATCACCAATATACGAGATTTTTCCTGCAGATCCCAGCGTTCCTGCCACGGCAATACCCTCCTTTTGCAGCTGCCGTTCCACATCCTCCAGAGAACCAGAATATACACCCCACCGCTTCGGCGCCTGCATATGCGTCGTCGTGAGGATCAGAACACGCCGTCCCTGATCGGCCAGAAACTGAGCCAGTGCATACAGACTCGTCGTCTTGCCGCCGGCACCGGTAAATGTCAGAACCGTCGGCTTTGGGGCCTGAGCAGCTGCAGAACCGTCCCAAATAGCAGGCACAGGCTTCAGTATGCCCTTACGGTATGCGAACAGCTGGTGCATCAGCAGCCCTCCAGCGCCGGGCATCTGCCTTTTCACGGTCTTCCCGCCGGGCCCGGACAGCAATCAGTTCCGCAGCAATACTGACAGCAATTTCTTCCGGCGTTGCCGCTGAAATAGGCAGACCAATGGGAGCATGGCACTGATCGATTTCCTGCGGCGAAAATCCATCAGCTTCCAGCTTTTTCCGGACAAAAGCCAGTTTCGTCCGGCTGCCGATGACGCCTACATACCAGGGATGACAGGGAAGAACCTGGCGCTGTACTTCATAGTCTCCTACATGGCCCCGGGTCATAATACAGACATAATCATCAGCTGTAACCTCCAGTTCTGCAGGAAGGCATGTTAAATCAGCAACAATCGTCTGGTCAGCTTCGGGAAAGCGGTCAGCGTTGGCAAACTCCTGACGGTCATCTACAACAGTACAGGAAAATCCCAGATTCACAAGAAGGGGTACCAGGGCCAGGGCTACATGGCCGCCGCCAAAGACGATAACCTTACCGGGATAGGCCAGAGGCTCGCAGTACCACAGGCATCCCGGTTCCTTTCTGAAACCGCTGCCGCCAGTCAGTGAAGACGGCAGCTGCGCAGCAGCCTGGCAAAAAGATGGATCAGCACCATTACTTCCACAGGCCGAAATACCATTGCCAACAACGGCCATCATCCATTGTGCCGTATCTGTCACCTTTAGTACGAACCAGCTTTGCTGCCGCTCCTTGCGGAGGCTGCATATACGGTGCAGGCAGGAAACAAGATTTGGAATCTGCCGTGACAGATACTGACAGAACACCGTCGTAGTACCGCCGCAGACAGCGCCAATACTGGCGGCATCATCGGGGCGCAGCACATACGTTACGATGCGGGACTGTTTTTCCAGCAGAACCTGCCGGCTTTCTGCACAGGCTTTATATTCGCCAATGCCTCCGCCAATCGTCCCCGCCGTCGTACCATCGGCAAATACGAGAGCATGACTTCCTTCACGGCGCGGCGCTGATCCCTGACTATGCAGAATCGTCAGCAGAACAGCTTCTCGTCCCTGTTTCAGTTCCTGATACAGCCGTTGAAATATATCCACCATATGATGCGATCTCCTCTCTATATTACCGATACAGCAGCAGCACATCTTCAGGGCAGACGCCAAAATGATTCTCGCCAGGATTGCCGGCCCCCTTGGCAAGCTGACGGAACAGCGGCGCAGAAACGCTGTCCTGCCGACAAAAGCGAAAACAAATGCGCCACGAAAAAGGCTGTTCCACACATTCCAGAATCGTTACAGTACAGCGATTTTCCGCTATACCATCATCAAAGGAATGATCCCGTATGCCGACGGCACACACCGTATCGCCTACATCCTGGCCGACAGTCAGGGTAATCCCCCACGCCGGCACGCAGACCTGACGGCGGCCCCGTTTCACAGCAGCGGCTATGTTGCGGCATCCCGTCAGCCTGGCCGCAGCCTGCGTCTGCGGCTGTGCAAACACACTGGCCGTCGGCCCCATGACTTCCACCTGGCCCTGGTTCAGGATGGCAAGGGACGAACATAATTCATAGGCCTCTGCAGGATTGTGCGTCACAAGGATGACGTCTTTGGGAAACTGACGCAGCAAAGTCCGCATTTCCTCCATAACCTGTCGCTTCAAATAACTGTCCAGGGCGCTGAACGGTTCATCCAGCATCAACAGTTCCGGTTCATTCACCAGAATGCGGGCCAGAGCTACGCGCTGCTGCTGGCCGCCTGATAACTCGCCGGGCTTCTGCTGCTCCAGGCCATCCAGCTGCAGGCGCGCCATCATGGTGCGGACACGCTGCTGGCGCTCCCTTTTTGTCCTGCCATGCCGAACTGCACAGAATATATTCTGTTCTACTGTCATATTGGGGAATAAGGCATAATGCTGAAATAAATATCCTGCCCGCCGCTCCTGTACAGGCAGGTCTATCTTGCCCTGACCGTCAAAGAACACGTGCCCGCCTACTTCAATATATCCGTCATCAGGCCGTTCAATACCGGCAATACACTGAAGAGTCTTGCTCTTGCCGCATCCCGACGGGCCTAAAATGCCCAGTACGCCCTGACTGCGCCATGCTGCATGGAGCTGAAAGTTTCCTAATCGCTTTTGTATCTGTACATTCATCGCCATTGCTGCACCTTCTGTCGACGCCGCCGGTCCATCATATTGACAATCAGCAATACAACGGCGCTGATAGCAATATTAACCAGGACCCATATAAAGGCGTGATATTCATCATTAGTTCGCCACAACTGATATACCGTTGTAGAAATAGTCGCCGTATGCTTGGGTATATAGCCAATGAGCATACTCGTTGCGCCGTACTCGCCAAGCGCCCGGGCAAAGGCCAGGACGACGCCGGCAATGATGCCCTGCTTGCAGCAGGGCATGCGGATACGCCAGAAAATGAACGTATCAGACAGCCCCAGTGTGCGGGCACTCCAGGCCAGGGTTTCATCAAAACTTTCAAAAGCACCGCGAGCCGTCCGGTACATGAGCGGAAAAGCTACGACTACAGACGCAGCTACGCCGCCATACCAGGTCATGACAAATTGGATTCCCTGGTTCTGCAAAAACATTCCTACAGGATGGCGCAGTCCAAAAAGAACCAGCAAAATCCAGCCGCAGACCGTAGGCGGCAGCACCAAAGGAAGGGTCAGCACAACGTCCAGCAGGCCTTTGAGCAGTTTGGGAGCTTTGGCCACATAATAGGCAGCAGCAATGCCGATGAAAAATACGATAATACAGGAAATGGCTGCAATGCGCAGACTATTCCATAAAGGATACCAGTCCATCATGGCATGCCGTTATGAAACCCGGCTGAAGCCAACGCTCTCAAATACGGCCATAGCCTCATCGCCCTGCAGGTACTGAAGAAAGGCCCGGGCTTCTTCTGGATGTCTGCTGTTTTTCAAAAGGGCTGCCGGATAGATGACCTGGCCGCACATATCCGGCGTTGCCTGATCCAGCGGCGTTAACTTGGCGCTGAACGCATCGGTGCAGTAAATAACGCCGCAGTCTGCACTGCCTTCACGGACCTGGGTCGTAACTTCTTTGACATTGGACCCGTACGTAATATTGCCATGCTGCGCAGCACTTTGTTCATCTACGCCATAAAAGGACAAAATTTTCTGCGTATACTGGCCGACAGGCACATCGCTGTTGCCCATAACCAGCCGGACAGATCCGTTTGTCAGCTGCTGAGCCATATCACGGAAATTCTGTATCTGTTTGGGATTGCCTTCCGGTGCAACCAGTACGACCTTGTTTTCCAGTAAGTTAACGCGTGTACTGCTGTCAATAAAATCTAGCTGATCAGGGTTCGCCTGCTGTGATTTTGTTTTGTCAAGCTGATTCATTTGCTTCTGTGCCGCTGAAATGAACAGATCACAGTCAGCACCATTTTGAATCTGCTTTTTCAGCGTTCCTGACGAATCAAAATTAAAAACCAACTCTACATCAGGATGTTCCTGTTCATAGGTCTTGGCAATCTGCGACAGTGTTTCCGTCATACTGGCCGCTGCAAAAACAGTCACTTTCGTCTTGGCTGCTGTTTTTTCTTCTGCCCTATTTCCGCTGCATCCGGCCAATGCGACAGTACATACCATAGCTGCCATACCAATAATCAACTGTTTCCATTTCATGCCGCATCATATCTCCTTATGTTCCACTGCATACGCCACCTCATTCGGCATCATCCCACAGTCGCCGGCATCACCGCGGAGGACATCGAGGCCGTGAGAAAGAACAGACATAAATACATCCATACATTCTTCACAGGCTTTGGGACTGCCTGGCAAATTGATAATTACCGTTCGCCCCCGAATGACGCTGACAGCCCGGGACAACATGGCCCGCCTGGTAATCGTCATGGAAGCAGCCCGCATAGCCTCGGCAATTCCCGGCACGAGCCGCGTAGCCACGGCCAGCGTCGCTTCCGGAGTTACATCGCGGAGGCTGAATCCCGTGCCGCCAGTCGTCAAAATCAGATCTACCTGCTCCTGATCAGCCAAGCGGCACAGTTCCGTTTTCAGCGGTTCTTCACCATCAGGAAGGAGCAGCGTTTCCACTACAGTATACCCGGCCTGCTCCAGCCGGCGGACAACGGTCGGTCCGCTCGTATCTGCCCGTTCATGCCGGCTGCCTTTATCAGATAAAGTAATAACGGCTGCCTTATAAGGGTGCACGTTTCCCGTTTCAAGGATATGCGCAGCGTCGCCAGGCCGTACGGCACCGCCGTGAATAACCCTGGCAAATACGCCGCTGCGCGGCATAATGCAGTCGCCGACAATGGACCGAATAGCACAGGACTGATGACATTCCTTACCAATCTGCGTAATTTCCAGTACGGCTGCGCCACACTGCAGCTTCGTGCCAACAGGCAGGGCCGCTGCATCGATGCCCTGAAGGACCAGGTTTTCACCAAAATCACCATATTGTACATCTACTCCATAGTCCCTGCGAAAGGCTTCAATCGTTTCAGCTGCCAATATACTGATCTGGCGGTGCCAGCGGCCGCCGTGAGCATCGCCTTCCAGGCCCCAGTTCTCCAGAAATTGGCCCACTGAAACAGGATGCTTAGCCGTTCCTTTTTGAGGACTCACACATATTGCTTCAACTCGCCCCATCATTATCCCCCAATCACATTCATTCCCCGCCGTTCCGTCACGCTGGCAGGTGCGGAAAAACAATGACCTTTCGGCTTGTTCCGTGCAGCCTGGCAGAACGCCGCATCCAGCTGCTGCCCTTCTTCCCTTCCAGCTGCCAGAAGAGGACGTAAATCAATACCTTCACCATAACATAAGCAAGGCTTCAAAAATCCTAGGCTTGTCAGGCGCATGCGGTTGCAGGAAGGGCAAAAGGAATGGCTGTTGGCACTGATGAAGCCAATGCGCCCTTGAAGCACAGCACTCCGGTAATACACTGCCGGACCATGACCACGACATTCATGGGAAAGCGTCAAATCACTGTAAACCTGCCTCAGCTGCTGCAGCACTTCATCCTGCGTATTTCCGGAATACCCTGCCCCTTTGCCAATAGGCATGAGTTCAATAAAGCGAAGGTCTACAGGGAAATTCTCTGCCAGCCTGGCCAGAGGCAGTACTTGCGAACAGGTCTCAGTCAATAGTACGGCATTTACTTTTGTCGAGATCCCTGAAACAGCAGACTGTCTGATGGCTTTCAGGACTGTATGCAGATGCGCTCCGCCTGTAAGCCAGGAAAACTGTCTTTCATCCAGCGTATCCAGGCTGATATTAATGCCGTCAATGCCGATATGCTGCAGCTCCGGCAAATAGGAAGGAAGGAGAATTCCATTAGTCGTAATAGTCACCGACTCAACATGAGCCATCTGTTTCAGCCGACGCAGAAAAGACAAAATCCCAGGCCGCAGAAGGGGCTCTCCTCCAGTTACCTTGAAATACCGTATTCCCTGCCGTACAGCGGCCTGGCAAATCGTCAGCAGTGCTTCGTAGGACAGAGGCATCTCCGGCAAGGTCCTATCCTGCGGCGACCGGCAATAGCGGCAGCACAGATTGCAGTTTTCTGTCACTGATATGCGCAGATACGAAATGGTTCTGCCAAATGAATCAATCACGTTGTTCTGTCCTTTTCATCATAAAAGAAATCGCCGCTTTTACCGCCCCGTTTTTCCAGTACATGAACGGCCCCAATACACATGGTCCGGTCAATAGCCTTACACATGTCGTAAATCGTCAGCAGTGCAATGGATGCCCCGGTCAGCGCTTCCATTTCCACCCCTGTTTGACCGGTACAGCGCACCGTACAGATTGCTTCTATCTCATGGTCTTCCTCATGAAACGTAAAATCAATGCCGCACTTGGTTATATTCAGTACATGGCACAGCGGAATGAGCTGACTCGTCTGCTTAACCGCCATAATTCCGCCAATGCGGGCCGTCCCCAGAACATCGCCCTTCGCCACGTCTCCGTGAACGACGGCATCATAACATTCCCGGCTCATAGAAATGCGGCCCGATGCAGCAGCCGTACGCACTGTATCCTGCTTCTGGCTTACATCTACCATGATGGCCTGGCCCTTCTCATCGATATGCGTAAATGATGGATTCATCTTATCCTCCTACTTGCCAAATCCACAATTAGGGAACGTACATTCAGGACAGTTCAGGCACAGTCCTCCTTCGCCCATCCTCGACAGATCCTGGGCCGTAATGTCGATGCCAGCTGCCAGAGACGGCAAAACCAGGTCGAAAATAGTCCGTTTTGCATACATGACACAGCCAGGCAGACCAATAATGGGCCGGCCATCAGAACTATAGGATAGTAAAAACATGGCTCCCGGCAATACAGGCGCACCATACGACACCATGCGGGCACCGGTCTTCCTAATAGCCAGCGGCGTCTGATCATCGGGGTCGACACTCATGCCTCCCGTACAGATAACCATATCTGCATTCTCACGCAGCATATCCTGAATCGTCTCTGTAATAACCGCCGGGTCATCAGGCAACGTGCGGTGCCAGGCCATGGTGATGCCAAATGCTTTCAGCTTGTCTTCAATAACCGGTGTAAACGTATCGGCAATACGGCCATGAAACACTTCATTTCCCGTCGTAACCACACCAACCCGTTCCATCGTAAAAGGCACAACGTGAAAAATGGGAGACTTTCCTACAGCCTGTACGGCACCTTCCATGGCAGTCTTTTCAATGACCAGAGGGATAATGCGCATGCCTGCCAGGACATCGCCCTTATGTACCGGGAAGCCGCCATGCCGGGATGCTGCCATCATGCGGCCCAGGGAATTAAGCTTCTGCAGCCGTTCCCGATCCACTGTAAGTACGCCGTCGCAATCGGCAATCAGCTCGATCTTGCCTTCTTTCGCTTCACTGGCATGCATATTTTCGCCCATACATATTTTCTGCAGCACCAGAGCAGCGTCATTTTCGTGAAGCATGGATGCATCAGCTTCCCAAATGTATACGTGCTCTTTGCCTACAGACAGCAGCACAGGAATATCTTCCTGCCGAATAACATGGCCCTTGCGGAATACGGGACCTTTAGAGACACCGCGAATAATTTGCGTAATATCATGACATAGTACACAGCCGACAGCATCAGTGGTCTTGATTTTTTTCATAGTCTTTCTCCTTTCCTGCACTAATACGGCAGCATACACGTATAGTTGCACCTTATTATACAGGAAAACGGGCCGTCATGCTACACGATTCATGGGAGATCAGTGATTTTCCAGGCAGAACAATGCCGTGACTACGGACCCGCCGAGACAGCGGGCCTTATCCGAAATAGTGAAACAATTTGCAAGCTGATCTCGTCGGGGATCAATATCGGCAATCTTAAAGCCTTTCGTAACTGCATAGGCATTTCGTATCATTCCCCGGATCAGTCCGGACAGAGAACTGCGCACGACAGCCCGGCAAACAGCGGATGATACGTCCCCGTCCTGCATAGGTCTGTCCAAAATGACGCCAATACCCTGCCCTTTTTCTGTCATGCAGCCAATACGATTGATGCCATAAAAATAGCCTTCTGCCGGACTGTGAATTACTCGTTCCGCACTATAGCCGCCAACAATACCTGGAATACCCGTATTCGGCAGTGCCTGGCCGCTCCATATAATGCGGCCTAAATCGTGGCCCCGCATGGTTTCGATGACAGCATTTACGTCCTGACCGGCCGTAAATCCCGGCCCTAATGCAATGGTATGTCTGGCCATGGAACGCATGGTTCCCATATTTCGCTTGGCCAAAATAGCATCGACAACAGCCCACGGCTTCAGCTTCGCAATAGCCGCTCCCTGTGGATCCACAAGAACTGGGACTTCCCCGTTCTGCCAGACCATATATATATCCTGGATCTGGGAACACAGACGTGCCTTTATATCCTCTACTGAAGCTGTGCCATCATATACAGCTTCTGACAGAGCTACTTGTCGGCGAATTGCAGAAGGATGGAGAGTTTCCAAAACAAGAACAGAAAATCCTGCCCGTACTAACGCCTGAATCGTCCCTGTTGCAATATCTCCGCCACCGCGGACAATGACTAAATTTTTCTGCATGTTCCCTCTCCTCCTGGCGTACACAAAAAAAGAACGCATACGTGATGTATACGTTCTTTTGCTGAATCAGCGGCTTCCT
>NZ_CATWFF010000080.1 GCF_958350005.1 uncultured Megasphaera sp.
ATCAGCCTCTTCAATTCCGGCTGGACGATTTCGTCTATCGCGGCATTACTCTCAAAGGGATTGCCGGCCGCCGTATGTACGGCGACTGGGCTGTCGGCAAGGGGCTGCTCCAGAGCGGCCTGTCCCTGGAGCCTGTTGTCACGCACGTGCTTCCCATGGATCAGTATGAGCAGGGACTGCAGCTTATGCGGACGGGACAATGCTGCAAGTGCGTCCTGACTGTGCCCTAAAGCGATGGGCTAGTACCATTCTCCCCACATATGCCGGTCGCCCACAGGCCGTTGTCCGTCTGCAGCAGAATCAACCCTGTCTCTCTGCCCGATATGTCAGAAAGAATTGCGCATCAGCTTCTTGTCTGCCTGCAGGTCGGCCAGACGGCCTATGGACTCCCTGTGATGACGTATACTTCCGGCCTCAGTATATGTATGACTCTGCATTTGCGGTACAGACAAAAAAACGACGCCCTTTTGGCATCATAGCCAAAGGGCGTCGTCGTATTATATGGCAATAGGTGTCGTAGCGGTCACGATAGTTGCGCCGCCGTCTGTCGTTTTGGTAGGGAGAACCGATTCCGTGTTTCCTGTAAAACCGGTGTCTGTAGGAATGCGTTTATACGGCAGCTTTTCCATAATGTCATCCATAGCCGGAATGAGTATTTCATAAGGGTCGTTCAGGATCGATGCAGAGTCCCGGTCCCAGCCGCGGGAGCTGTAGCGTTTCAGCGTGTCCGTTTTGGCATCATAGGCATAGACGGTCAGGTTATAGGCGCACTCCGTAATGAGCTCGTCGTCATTGCGGAAAAACAGGGTATACTGCCGCCAGTACCACCTATGTACGACTGGCGTGACGACGATGTCGGCATTGTACTTCTGGGCCAGACTGCGCATGGATTCCCGGGAGATGGTGCCTTCTGTGCTTCGTTCTTCTGGCTGCAGGCGATCCCAGTAAGGGATGCGGAAGGGCTCTATCAGGCGCTGCATCATGTACTGGGCCGGTGCTGTCTGCTGGGCCGGCGGTACGACGAGGACAGTGCGCATATGGTCAAAGCGGGGGCCTGCTGCAGCGGCAGACGATATCATGGCGCACAGGATCACGAGGAGACAGACGATTTTTTTCACGGAACATTCCTCCTATCAGAAATTGCCGTTATCGTTCAGACAGGGACGTGTATTGTCTTCATAGGGAATATACTTATCCAGCACGGCAATCATGGCGTCTTTGTCATCAGGCAGGTTGCCGCCGACAGGGACGAGGTTGGATACATGGTTGCTGCGGAAGATACATGGTTTGGTCATGTCCGTGTGCTGCAGGATCATGCGCAGTTCTTCCAGAAATCCCCGGGCCGTAAGGGGAGTGAACTTGCCTAATACGACGTCCTGATACAGCGGTGCATCGCTGGGAATGAGGAGAGTCAGAGCGCTGAGCATGGTCGGATTAATGGCCGATACGACTTCTGCCGTATGGAGTGCATGTTCTCTGGTCAGTTCCTGGCCGCCCAGGCCGAGGATAATCATGACCGACAGTTTCATGCCTGCAGCCAGGGCTTTCTTGCCGGCTTCTGTTGTCAGGGCCGCTGTCGTCCCTTTTTTGACGCGGCGCAGGACTTCGTCGTCCCCGCTTTCAACGCCCATGTAGAGGATGTCCAGGCCGGCTTCTTTCAGCTGGCGCAGTTCTTCCGGCGTCTTGCGGATCAGGTCGGCCGGCGTGGCGTAGGCGCCGATGCGGTTCAGGCTGGGAAATGTGCTGTAACATTTGTGCAGGATGTGCAGCAAATCTTCTGTCTTCAGCACCAGGGCATCGCCGTCGGCCAGGAAGACGCGGCGAATAAAAGGATATGCCGCAGCGCCTCGTTCAATAATCCCGTCGATTTCATCGAGGGGGCGGATGCGGAATTTGGAAGCTTTGTACATGGTACAGAATGTACATGTGTTATGAGAACAGCCGATAGTCACGCGGAGAATGAAACTGCGTGCTTCGCTGGGCGGCCGGAATACGAGGCCTTCTGCATTATCAATCATCATGGTGTATCACCTTTCCTTTCACCTTCTATTATACACAATGATGCAAGAGGTAGGGACCCTGGATGCTCTGCAGTGCAGAGATGGCCAGGACTGGCCAGAGACGTCCATGGAAATCTGGCGGCCAGAACTTTATAATCTATGGCATAGAGCTGGATATACCGGTGATTCTCCAGAAGATAATACGTTGTACGTGTTAAAAGTTTTAAGTTAAACCTTTAACTGCGACAAGAAAATGCGATAAAATAATAAAAATACTATTGACTTTATGCCTGGAACCTTATATAATAAGGCTCAACAAATACAAACAGTGTTGATTGGGAATAGTAATATTGCAGGGACATCACAGAGAACCTGTTCATGGCTGAGAGACAGGATGAAAGTGCAGTATGAAGTCGCCCAGGAGCAGCTGCCTGAACGCGGAGAGTCAGTAGGCGCAGCCGGCAGGCAACCGTTATCTTGCCAGGCATTAAACGGGAATATCCTGGAGATGCCGTAAAGGGGCCGGATTTTCCGGCAATGAGAGTGGTACCGCAGAGTAAACGCTTTGTCTCTTACAGAAGAGATAAAGCGTTTTTTTTCGCCAATCAGACCGTTTGCCTATTTGTTATATCGTTCAGGTTATGTTAGAAAGGGGTTTTTCCTATGATGAATGTCATTGGCAAGTTGAGTGGTTTTGTTGGCAAGTATTTGACGTACATCGTATTTCTCGTCGTCATCTGGGCGTATTTCATGCCCAGTGCCTTTGTGTGGGCCGTGCCGCATACGGTGCTGCTTCTGGGCATTATCATGTTCGGCATGGGCATGACCCTCCATGCATCGGATTTTAAGCTCGTCGTTCAGCGGCCCAGAGAAGTGCTCATCGGCTGTGTTGCCCATTATACGATTATGCCGGCTCTGGCCTATGGCCTGGTATTGGCTCTGCACATGCCGCCGGAAATTGCTGTAGGCATGATTCTTCTCGGGTCCTGTCCCAGCGGCACGGCGTCTAATGTCATGAGTTTCCTGGCAAAAGGCGATGTTCCTCTGGCCGTTTCCATTACGACTGTTTCGACTCTCCTGGCGCCGATTATGATGCCTTTCATCGTCTGGGCCCTGGCTGGCCAGTGGGTAGAAGTATCATTCGTAGCTATGGCCATTACGGTTATGAAGGTTATTCTCGTGCCGCTGGCAGCAGGTCTCTTGGTTCATCGCTTCATGGGCGAAGCCCATATTGCTTCGCTCTCGAAAGTACTGGTTCTCGTATCGGCAGCAGTCGTTCTGCTCATTGTTGGCGGCGTTATTGCTGTGAA
This sequence comes from uncultured Megasphaera sp., assembly GCF_958350005.1. Lineage (GTDB taxonomy): Bacteria > Bacillota > Negativicutes > Veillonellales > Megasphaeraceae > Megasphaera. The sequence continues at coordinate 3,311 of NZ_CATWFF010000080.1, forward strand.
TGGTGCAAAGATTCTGGATTTAGGCATTTTTGTTGTCGTCATGGTTCTGCTTCACAATCTGGGCGGTTTTGCCGTCGGTTATTTCGTAACGGGCAAGCTGGGATTGGGCCAGCGGCAGCGTCATTCCGTTACGCTGGAAGTAGGTATGCAGAACGATGCCCTGGCTATTTCCCTGGTATCGGTCTTCTTTGCTCCTGCTGTAGCCATTCCGGCAGCAGTTGGCGCAGCGATTCATCAGATTACGGGTTCTGTCCTGGCCGGTATTTTTGCCCGCAACATGGACCGAATCGAACGGCGGAAGGAAGCTATAGAAGCAGTGACGGCCAAACATGCCGCCGTTCCTACGCAGCATTGAGAGAAACGGAATATAGAATAACATACGGACTATACCAACAGGAGGATGCCTTACACGAAGGCATCCTCCTGTTGCGTTCCTGTCAGCCAGGATATGGTTCTGACTGGCTGTGCCGCCTGTGCCGGGACGGCAGATGGGCAGTTACTTTTTATGAGCTGATGGTTTCTGGGTGACAATGATAAATACAGTTGCAAGAATGGCAATGAAGCCGATAATTTCAGGAAGTGCAAAGGACGTACCCAGACAGACTGCAGCGATAATGGATGCCGTCACTGGCTCGAGGGTGCCAATGAGGGTTGCGTGCATGGGGCCGATAAGGCGAATGCCCTGGACGAAGCAGGTAAAGGAAACGACCGTGCCGCCGACGATAATATAGGCTACAGACAGCCAGCCTGCCAGATCCAGCAGCGGCGTCAGCGTCCAGAGCTGAAAACTGACGAAGAGGATGATGCCGCCGAGAAACATGGCTATAGCATTGACGGCTATGGCCCCCCAGCGACAGGCCAGTCCATGAGATAATACGGGGTATGTTACGGCCCCCAGGGCACCCATAAGTCCCCAGAACAGACCAGCCGGCGACAGAGACATAGCAGCCGGATTGCCGTTGGTAGCGACGAGATATACACCGAAAAAGGCCAGAAATACGGAAATTACTTCGCGGCGCGACGGCAGGCTGCGGGAACGAATGGCCATATAAGCAGACATCATGACGACGCAGAGGGTCTGCAGGACTGTTGCCGTACCGGCGTTGGAGTATTGAATGGCCGTCAAATACGCGTACTGACACAGGAGCAGGCCAAATACGGAAAGAAGAAGAAGTTGGCGAATACTGACGGAATCGCCAAGCATACCGGTCAGCCTGTCCCGCTGGGATGACAGGCAAAGGAGCAACAGGAGGAGTCCGGCGCCGATCATACGGATAGCTGTAAGCCATGACGAATTGACGACGTAATGGGTAAATACAAACTGGCTGACTACACCGTTGATGCCCCATGTAAGAGCGCCGGCGACACAGTACAGTATGCCGTGGTACTGAGATGATGAAGTCATAGAAACGCCTCTTTTCATGAATGTGATAGCGTATTCTACCATATATGGAGGCCTGCTGTAAATAAAAAAACAAGGCCAGTCATCGTGGACTGACCTTGCTGCAGAATATGGGGTATTATTTTTTTTGCTTGCCGTGTTTCTTTTCAAAGGCAATCATATGGGCTTCTGCATCGTCGTGGCCTTCGGCTTTGGCTTCGGCAATGAGCGCAACCATTTCTTCGTAGGCTTCCGGAATGACTTTGGTAATATGGGTAATCGTGTCATCCCAGTTTTCCAGGAGCATGTGGCCCAGATTGCTGTCTGTATAGGCAACGTGCTTTTCCAGCATGGATTTGACGAAGTTCTGTTCTTCCGGATCGGTTACGTCTTCCAGTTTGACCAGGTCGGTGTTGCATTTACCCGGTTCCAGGTTGTACACATAGGCAATGCCGCCGGACATGCCAGCTGCAAAGTTACGGCCCGTATGTCCGAGGATGAGGACGCGACCGCCGGTCATGTATTCACAGCCGTGGTTGCCGACCCCTTCGACGACGGCATTGACGCCGCTGTTGCGGACGCAGAACCGTTCGCCGGCCATGCCGTTGATGTAGGCTTCGCCGCTCGTTGCGCCGTAGAAGGCAACGTTGCCGATGATGATATTGTCTTCAGCCGGGAAAATCGATTCCAACGGCGGATATACGATGATTTTGCCGCCAGACAGGCCTTTGCCGACGTAGTCATTGGCATCGCCTTCGAGAGCCAGGGTCAGGCCCTGGGGAATGAAGGCGCCGAAACTCTGACCGGCAGAGCCGACGAAAGACAACTTGATCGTGTCTTCTGCCAGACCTTTTTCGCCATAGCGCTTGGTAATTTCACTGCCCAGCAGGGTCCCTGTGACGCGGTCTGTGTTCTTGATGCGCAGACGGGCGCGGATGTGTTTCTGATTTTCCAGAGCCGGCCGGCACATGCGGACCAGTTTGGCCATATCCAGGGTAGAATTGATCTGGTGATCCTGCTTCTTCGTGCAGTGATGGCCAATGCTGGCATCTGTATAAGGACGGAAGAGAAGGTTCTTCAGGTTGACCGTAGCAGCTTTCCAGTTCTGCAGGTGTGCCTTCTGTTTCAGGCAGTCGTAGCGGCCTACCATTTCATCAATGGTATGGAAGCCGAGACGGGCCATGATTTCGCGCAGATCCTGAGCGACAAAGCGCATGAAGTTGATAATGTATTCCGGCTTGCCTTTAAACCGCTTGCGCAGTTTTTCGTCCTGTGTACATACGCCGTACGGGCAGGTATTGAGATGGCAGACGCGGAGCATATGGCAACCAATAGCCAGGAGCGGTGCCGTGCCGAACCCAAAGGCTTCGGCGCCGAACAGGGCGGCAATGGCTACGTCTCGGCCGGTCAGCATCTTGCCGTCTACTTCCAGAGTGACGCGGTCACGGAGCTTGTTGAGAAGCAAGGTCTGCTGGACTTCAGACAGGCCGATTTCCCAGGGCAGGCCGGCATGGCGAAGGCTCGTACGGGGAGATGCGCCTGTGCCGCCGTCGTAGCCGCTGACGACGATGTCGTCGGCTTTGGCCTTGACGACGCCGGCAGCAATGGTGCCGATGCCGGCACCGGCAGTCAGCTTGACGCCGACAGTAGCCTTGCGGTTGGCATTTTTCAGGTCAAAAATCAGTTCTGCCAGATCTTCAATGGAGTAAATATCGTGATGAGGCGGCGGGGAAATGAGAGCGACGCCAGTCGTGGCATGACGGGTCTTGGCAATATCCGGATAGACTTTGCTGCCCGGCAGATGGCCCCCTTCGCCAGGTTTTGCCCCCTGCGAACACTTGATCTGCAGTTCATCGGCGTGAATGAGATAGTTGCTGGTAACGCCGAACCGGGCCGATGCGACCTGCTTGATTTTGTCATTCGATTCCGTGTTGTACCGGTCAGCTGTTTCGCCGCCTTCGCCGGTGTTGCTCATGCTGCCCAGGCGGTTCATGGCCGTGGCAATACATTCATGGGCTTCCTTGCTGAGGGCGCCGTAGCTCATGGCACCGGTGCGGAACCGCTTGACAATGGAGTCTACCGGTTCGACTTCTTCAATAGGAATGCTGCACCCTGCGGGATATTCGAAGTCCAGCAGGTCGCGGAGACGGAAAATAGAAGCCTTGTTGACGTGTTCGGCATATTTCTTGTATACGTCGTAATTGTTTTCCGTGCAGGCTTTCTGCAGGAGCTGTACTGTTTCAGGATCGATAATATGGGGCTGGCCGCCTTTATGATACTGATAGAAGTCGCCTCGTTCCAGTTTGTCGTCCGTGCCGTATGCCGACTGATGGCGCAGGGCGTTTTCCTGGGCAATTTCCTTGATGCCTACGCCTTCGATGCGGGACGGCGTATTGCAGAAATATTTATTAATGACTTCCTGCTTGATGCCGACAGCTTCAAAAATCTGGGCACCGTGGTAGCTGTGGACTGTGGAAATGCCCATTTTGGACATGACAGCCAGAATGCCGTTTACCGATGCTTTGATATAGTTGGCTTTGGCCGTTTCGTAATCCATTTTGTTCAGCTTCCGCTTGGCAATCAGTTCCTTAATGGATTCAAGGGCAATGTACGGGTTAATAGCCGTAATGCCGTACCCGATTAAGGTACAGAAATGATGGACTTCCCGCGGTTCCCCTGATTCGAGGATGAGGCCCACGTCAGAGCGGACGGCTTTGCTGATAAGGTAGTGGTGAAGTGCTGCCGAAGCCAGCAGGGCCGGAATGGCAGCCATGCGGGAGTTGACGCCGCGGTCCGACAGGACGAGAATATTGGCGCCGTTCTTGATGGCTTTCAGTGCATCGATGCACAGCGATTCAATAGCCGTTTCCATGCCGTCAGCACCGCTGTTGACGGGGTAGAGCATGGACAGTGTTGCCGTGCGCAGTTTCTGGGTCAGCAGGGATTTGATGACGGCCATCTGTTCGTTGGTCAGAATTGGCGTCTTCAGGTACAGTGCTGCTGTTGTCGCTTCGTTGGGGTCCATAATATTGGCGACGTTGCCGGCCATGACTGCCGTAGACATGACGATGTTTTCCCGGACGCCGTCAATAGCCGGATTGGTTACCTGAGCGAAGTTTTCCTGGAAATAATCGTACAGAAGCTGCGGTTTGTCGTTGAGGACGGCCAGGGGCACGTCGACGCCCATGGAATCGATGGCGTGCTTGCCGTCACGGGCCATGGGCAGAATGATCTTGTCCATGTCTTCCTGCGTATAGCCGAAGACCTTTTCCTGTTCTTTCAGGTCATAAGGAATAATCGTATCGCTGACGGCAATGTTCTGTGTGGACATGAGGTCGTCCAGGTGCACGATATGTTCTTTGTACCATTCGTGGTACGGATGTTCCGTCGCAATTTGATGCTTGATTTCGTCGTCGCTGATAATGCGCTGTGCCTTCGTGTCGACGAGGAGCATCTTGCCTGGCTGCAGACGGCCTTTATACAGAATATTTTCCTGAGGAATATTGACGACGCCTACTTCTGAGCTGGCAATGACGCAGTCGTTGCGGGTAACGTAGTACCGGGCCGGGCGAAGGCCGTTGCGGTCCAGCATGCCGCCGATGACAATGCCGTCACAGAAGCCGATGGCTGCCGGGCCGTCCCACGGTTCGAGCATGAAGTTATGGTACCGGTAGAAATCCCGCTTTTCTTCGCTCATAAGGGGATCCCGTTCCCATGGTTCCGGAATCATCATCATCATGGCGTGCGCCAGGGAATGGCCGGTCATGTACAGGTATTCCAGACAGTTGTCAAACATGGACGAGTCACTGCCTGTGGCGTCGACGACAGGGAATACTTTTTCCATATCCGGGAAGAATTCTGATTTCGACTTGCCTTCCCGGGCATTGAGCCAGTTAATATTGCCCTGAATGGTGTTAATTTCCCCGTTGTGGACGATGTAACGGTTCGGATGGGCCCGGGCCCAGCTGGGGAAGGTATTGGTACTGAACCGGGAGTGAACGAGGGCCATAGCCGTCGTAAAGTCCAGGTCAGACAGGTCCAGATAGAAATGACGGAGCTGCATGGATGTGAGCATGCCCTTGTAGACGATGGTCCGGGACGACAGGCTGGCAATGTAAAAATCTGTGCCCTGTTCCTGGCTGGCCGGAACGATGGCTTTTTCTGCCAGTTTGCGGATGACATACAGTTTCCGTTCAAAGTCCATCTGACTGCCCGTGTCAGCACTCTTTTTGATGAAGACCTGCAGAAAATGGGGACGAATGGTCTTGGCAATGCTGCCGATGAGGCTTTCGTCGACCGGGACATCACGCCAGCCGAGAATGGACAGGCCTTCACTGCGGACAATGTCTTCAAAGGCTTCCATCTGCTTTTTGCGGAAGCTTTCGTAGCGGTGGGCAAAGATCATGCCTACGCCGTATTCGCCTTCGTCAGGCAGAGAGAAGCCGAGAACTTCACATTCACGGCAGAAAAACTGGTGCGGTATCTGTACGAGGATGCCGGCGCCGTCGCCGCTCTGGGCATCGGCCCCTTCTGCACCGCGGTGCTTCAGGTTTTCCAGGATCGTCAGGGCATTATCGATGATTTCATAGGATTTCTTTCCCTTTATGTTGACAACGAAACCGATGCCGCAGGCGTCGTGTTCGAAGGACGGATCATACAGTCCCTGCGGTTCCGGCAGGTCGCGCATTTTTTTATACATACTGGTACTACCTCCTTTTAGATATGAAAAAACGAGCCGATACCGTACATACGCCGGGCGGAAGGCTCGTATTCAGGCGTGTATATCATTATAAACAATTCATGCATTGAATGCAACAACTTACAGCAAATTTTACGACATGAATATTAA
>NZ_CATWFF010000081.1 GCF_958350005.1 uncultured Megasphaera sp.
GTAATTTTTAAAATAAAAATTGCGAATGGTATAAAACGATACAAAAGGACCGGAAAAAGTTCAGTATAATGAAGTCACGAAGAATGAAGAAAAGGAATATAAAACATGCATTTTAAATATAAAATATAGCATATATCACACGTACACTCGTAAGGGGGAAGAACCTATGAAGATTGGATTTCTGGGAATGGGCGTCATGGGACTGCCAATGGCAAAGAATCTGATTGCCAAATCAGGCTGTCAGGTCTACGGATACGACGTAGCGGCTGCACGGATGGAAGAATTCGCCGCTGCCGGCGGGAATACGGTTGCTGAAATGGATGATATCTACAAGATATGTGACGTCATCATGCAGATGCTGCCGACCCATCCTATTATCATCAGTTCTGTAGAAAAGGCCATACAATATGGCAAGAAGGGCAATATCATCATCGACCTGTCCTCGACAGCACCGAATATTATTCAAGACTTATATGCAAAAGTACAGGCAGCCGGCATGTATCTCCTCGATTCTCCGGTCAGCGGCGGCAACCCCAAAGCTATTGACGGTACCCTGGCAATCATGACCGGCGGCGACAAGGAAATATTCGACAAGGTCAAGCCCCTGCTGGAATGTATGGGACACCCCGTATACACCGGCGGCCCTGGCAGCGGCGACGTGACAAAACTGGTCAATAACATCATTGCCGGCGCCTATCTGGCCGCTATTGCCGAAGGATATGCCTTTGCTGCCAAGGCCGGCATCGATCTTCAGACGACCTTTGAAGCGACGCGGACCGGCTTCGTCGGCGGCCCGCTGTACGAAAACAAAGTTCCCAAGATCATTGCCCGCGACTATGAACCGGGCGCCCGTATTGCCGTTCACCGCAAGGACCTGATTAACGCCAAAGCCTATGCCCACCACATGGGCGTCGACCTTCCCGTAACTGACGTAACCCTGCGGGTTATGGACTGGATGGCTGACAATGGCTACATCGATACGGATCAGGCCGGCATGGTGAAGTACTTTGAAGAAAAAATGCACGTTACCGTAGGAGACGATTCATAAAGAAGGGATGGCCTATGAAGATAACATTAGTTGGAAATGCCGGAATTTACATGCGGGATAAACATCATTCCCTGCTTATTGACAGTTTGTACGGCGGAAACCAGTTCTTCAACCAGAAGCCCAGCGAAGTAAGCGCTGCTGCTGACGGCCGGGGACATGACTACCGCAATGTAGATGTACTGTTGTTTACGCACCGCCATGAAGATCATTTCAGCTCATGTTATGTCAATTCCTATTTGGCTCACAATGCTGTTCAGCACGTATATGTACCGCGGCCCAGCGGCCGGAACCTGTCGTATGAAGACGCAGGGAAGCTGACAGATTCGACGGGCCAGGCCCGCATCGTCACAGTAGGACAGCAGGATGAAGCCATCTTCTACGAATCGATATATCCCGATAGCTGGGTCGTGTTCTTTAAAACCCGGCATATGGGAACGAATGATTTTGATGTTCCTCATTACAGTATTGCGTTGATACTGGCAGGAAAAAGCTATTTGTTTATGGGTGACACGGACTGGTCCTATCCGGTCCGCAACGTTCGCAGCATACTGGCTGGGACGCAGCTCAAGGGAATTTTCGTCAACCCTCTGTCCTATGCGGATCGGCGCCGCAAAGAGTGGCTGTCAGGCCTGGGATATCCCCAGGTACTGCTCTACCACATTCCTTTTGCTGACGACGATGTATCGGGCATGCGTCACCTGGCCAATACAGCAACGGCTTTTTATACCTTGCAAGACGGGTATGCGCTGAAAGAAAACAGGCAGACTGTATTTGTGAACTGATAGATACTCTATACTACGATGAAAAAAGGAGCGATGTATTATGTACGACAAGGACTTACTGCACGACGCATACTGGAAAATGACCCTCATTCGGGCATATGAATCGAAAGTCGAAGAAATTTTCCTCGCCGGCGAGCTGCCGGGATTTACGCACTTATACATTGGCGAAGAAGCCTGCGGCGTCGGTGTATGCGAAAACCTGCATACTGACGACTACATCGAAAGTACGCACCGTGGTCATGGCCACTGCATCGCCAAAGGGGCAGACGTGAAAAAGATGATGGCCGAACTGTACGGCAAGGAAACGGGCTACTGCCACGGCAAGGGCGGCTCCATGCACATCGCTGACTTTTCCATCGGCATGCTCGGCGCCAACGGCGTCGTCGGTGCCGGCTACAACTTGGCTATGGGGGCGGCTCTGGCAGCGCAGCTCCGCGGCAGCGACCAGATTGCCGTAGCCTTCTTCGGTGACGGCGCGTCCAACCGCGGCACCTTCCATGAATCGTGCAATATGGCTTCTGTATGGAAACTGCCGGTTCTGTATGTATGCGAAATGAACCAGTGGGCTTCGACGACGCCTTATCGGACGACGACGTCAGTCGACAACATCGCCGTTCGGGCTGTAGCATACGATATGCCGGGCAAGACCGTCAACGGCAACGATTTCTTCTCCGTATACGAAGCCGCCAAAGAAGCGGTAGAATACGTTCGCGGCGGCAACGGCCCATACCTCCTGGAACTCCAGACGTACCGCATTAAAGGCCACTTCGTCGGCGACCCGGAACTGTACCGGACCAAACAGGAAGTTATTACCCACTTCTCGGAAGACGATCCGATTCAGAATTTCCGCAAAACTGCTCTGGAAAAAGGCTATCTGACAGAAGCGGAAATGGACAAGATGGACGAAGATGCCAGAAACCTTGTCCTGGAAGCCGTAAAAGAAGCGGAAGCCGCTCCCTATCCGGAACCGGAAGAACTGATGGCCAACTATTACTGTGACTAACGATACGACGTATACATAGAGGAGGTACTATATTATGAGAAAGATTACATTTTCCGTAGCGACACAGGAAGCTATGCGCGAAGAAATGCAGCGTGATAAAAACGTGTTCCTCATGGGTGAAGATATTGCCCGTCAGGGCGGCATTTTCGGTCAGTTCAAGGGCCTGGCCGAAGAATTTGGCAAAGAACGGGTCCGGGATACGCCCATTTCGGAAACGGCTATTATCGGCGGCGGCGTCGGTGCTGCCCTGGCCGGCATGCGTCCCGTTGTAGACATGCACTTTGCCGACTTTATCGGCGTTCCCATGGATGAAATTTTCAACCAAATGGCCAAAGCCCGCTACATGTTCGGCGGTCAGGCCAAGGTGCCCCTCGTTCTCCGTGCGCCTGATGGCATGACCCGAGGCGGCGCTGCCCAGCATTCCCAGTGCGTAGAAGCCTGGTTCATGCATATTCCTGGTATTAAAGTCGTCATTCCCTCCAACCCGGCTGATGCCAAGGGACTGCTGAAAGCGGCTATCCGCAGTGATGACCCGGTCATTTATTTTGAACATAAGAAGCTGTTCTCCGTCAAAGGCGAAGTGCCGGAAGGAGAATTCCTCACGCCTATTGGCAAAGCCCATGTAGCCAAAGAAGGAACGGACTTGACCATCGTATCCTATTCGGCATACATGACCAATGTCCTGACAGCAGCGAAAGAACTGGATAAAGACGGTATTCACGTCGAATGTATTGATTTGCGGACTATTTCTCCTCTCGATATGGATACGATTTACGAATCTCTGAAAAAGACGAAAAAGCTCATGATCGTTCACGAAGCGGTCAAACAGGGCGGTGTCGGCGCCGAAGTAGCGGCCCGGGCGGCAGAAGAAATGATCGACTACCTCGATGCGCCTATCGTACGTCTCGGTGCGCCCTTCGTGCCTATTCCCTATGCCCCGACGCTGGAACGGCTTGTTAAAATCGAGCCGGAAGACATTGTGAAAGCCGTCAAGGAAGTTGTGGAAAACAAACGGTAATCACAGTGATGTCCAACGTATCGGGAGGTGGGATTGATTATGGATCCGAAATATGCAAGCATTGATTTTGAAAGTTTGAATAAAAGACGGAGAATGCACATTATACTGCCCGTCTTCCTCGTATCGGTCATTGCCTTTCTCGACCGCGTCAACATTGCCTATGCCGGCATGACGATGCAGCGGGATCTGCACTGGCTGACACCGGAAATCTTCGGTGCCGGCGCCGGTATGTTCTTCCTGGGATACTTCTTCTTTGAAATTCCCGGCTCCCTCATTGCCGCCAAGTTCGACGCGTGTAAATGGGTAGCCCGCATTATGTTTACCTGGGGGATCATGTGCTGCCTTCTGGCCTTCATGACCTCGGAATTTCAGTTCTTCCTGCTCCGCTTCCTCCTGGGAGCCTGTGAAGCCAGTTTGTATCCCGTTATTTACGCCGTCCTGTTTACGCGCTGGTTCCTGGCCAAAGAGCGGGCTGCAGCCATATCCCTTATGCTCACGTCCCTCCTGGTAGCTGCCATTATCGGCGCGCCTATAGCAGGCATCCTGCTGGAACTGGACATCTTCGGCTTCCATGGCTGGCAGACCCTGTTCATCATCGAAGCTTTGCCGGCTCTGGCCTTTACGTTCGTCTTCCTGTTCTGGGTCAAAGACCGCCCGGAAAAAGTAAAATGGCTGACGCCGCTGGAAAAAGAGTACCTGACAGAAACGATTGCTGCTGAAGAACGGGCAAAGGAATCGGTCAAGAAATATACGATCTGGCAGTCCCTGACGGACAAACAGGTATGGCGGCTGTGCCTCATTTACTTCCTGTGGGTTACCGGGTTCTGGGGATTCAACTTCTGGATGCCTCAGGTACTGCAGGGCCTGTCAGGCTGGTCGCCGGCCATCGTCGGCATTGCCATTGCCTTCCCCATGGGGGCAGCCCTGATTGCCCAGATTATTATCGGCCACAGCTCGTCGAAGCGCGGTGAAGTGCGCTGGCACATTGCAGGATGCATGTTCCTCGGTGCCATCGGCATGGCTTTTGCGCCCTTTATTCACAGCAGCATTGGCAGTCTGCTCCTCATCTGCGTCACCGCTATTGGCGTATATGCTGCCATGGGGACCTGGTGGTCTGTACCGACGACCTTCCTCAGCGGCGCAGCTGCAGCCGGTGCGACGGCGCTCATCAACTCTGTCGCCAACCTCGGCGGTTATGTAGGCCCCTTCATGCTGGGCGTTATCAAGCAGAATACGGGCTCTACTGATTTAGGCTATTACATCTTGGGTGGCATGCTGCTTTTAGCAGGTCTGATTATGCTGACTTTGCCGAAGAAGACAGCTGTCGAAGTTGGTCAGGGCGCAGCAGCACCCGCAAAAGAAGACATTCAGGGGCAGGAATGCCCGATTCAGAAATAAAGGAGGTATCATCCTATGGCTGTAGAAATTACGATGCCCCAGCTGGGCTTGACCATGACGGAAGGCACTGTCTCCCAGTGGCTCAAGCACGAAGGGGATGTCATAAAAAAAGGCGATGAAGTCGTCGAAATTGAAACGGATAAGATCAGCAACGTCGTTGAAGCGCATGAAGACGGGGTGCTGCTGAAAATTGTGGCCCAGGAAGGGGACTCCCTGCCGGTTAAAGCTGTTCTCGGTTATATCGGTCAGCCTGGCGAACAGGTTGGCGGCGCCGCTCCGGCTGCAGAAGCACCGGCACCGGAACCGGCAGCAGCACCGGCTCCTGCCGCTCCCGCTCCGGCCATGGCTCCGCCTGTGCAGAACTGTGTAGCCGGCGACTGGGTTCTGGCGACGCCTTATGCCCGCAAGCTGGCGAAAGATGCCGGCATCGACCTCATTCAGGTAACGGGTACGGGCTTCCACAGCCGCATTACCGGCAAGGACGTGCTGGACTTCAAAACGGCGTCGAAGGTGCGCATTTCGCCGACAGCGGCTAAAGTGGCTGCTGATCTAGGCGTCAATCCTGCCGATATTCAGGCCGACGGCCGCATCATGAAAGCGGACGTGCTGAAAGCTGCCGGCGTACAGCCTCAGCAGGCCGCAGCTCCTGCTGCTGCGCCTGCACCAGCTGCTCCGAAAGCCCCGGCTCAGGAAGCGCCGCCAAACGGCGAAAAACTCAAAGGCATGCGCAAAGTTATTGCCCAGCGCCTGGGCGACGGCTGGCGCAATACGCCGCACGTCCACCATACGGTCGAAATCAACATGACTGAAGCGACGGCACTGCGGGAAAAATTCATCGCCATGAACAAGAAGTTCTCCTTTACCGATCTCATCATCAAGGCCATGTGCCGCGTTCTGGAAGAATATACGGCTGCCAACGACAGTCTCGTCGGCGACTACATTATTCATAATAAGGAAATCCACATGGGCGTAGCTGTCGCCATCGACGGCGGCCTCATCGTACCGGTCATCAAGAACGCCAACCGCATGGGCCTCATGGAAATTCACCAGAAAGTCGGCGAACTGGCCAAGAAAGCCCGCGAAGGCAAGCTGTCGCCTGATGAACTGACTGGCGGCACCTGCACGATCAGCAACCTCGGCATGTACGGCTGCGACCACTTCACACCTATTGTCAATCCGCCGGAAGCGACGATCCTCGGCGTGTGTCGGACCGTAGAAAAACCGGTCGTCGTGGACCATCAGATCGTCATTGCTCCTATGATGAACGCCGTTCTCGGCTACGATCACCGTATTATCGACGGCGCCATGGCCGGCCTCGTCACCTCGAGACTGCGTGAATACCTGGAAAATCCGCTGCTCATGCTGTAACTCACACCTTGTAGAGAATCATACGTAAGGAGGATGAATCCTATGGCTATAGAAATCACCATGCCTCAGTTGGGCTTGACCATGACGGAGGGCACTGTCTCCCAGTGGCTCAAGCACGAAGGGGATGCCGTAAAAAAAGGCGATGAAATCGTCGAAATCGAAACGGATAAGATCAGCAATATCGTTGAAGCTCACGAAGACGGGGTACTGCTGAAAATCGTGGCTCAAGAAGGCGATTCCCTGCCGGTTAAAGCGGTCCTCGGCTATATCGGTCAGCCCGGTGAAGATGTCGGCGGCGGGGCAGCTCCTGCGACCGAAGCCGCTGCGCCAGCAGGAGCTGCACCGGTACAGGCAGCAGCTCCTGCTGGCGGCAAGACGCGCATCGTCGTCATCGGCGCCGGCCCTGGCGGCTATGTGACCGCTATTAAAGCGGCTCAGCTTGGTGCCGATGTGGCTATCGTGGAAAGCGGCAGCGTCGGCGGCACGTGCCTGAACGTCGGCTGTATTCCGACTAAGGCCCTTATTCACGCCACATCTCTGTATGAAGCCGTTGTCCATCAGGCTGCTCAGGTTGGTGTATCTGTTACGGGCGCATCCCTGGACTGGGGCAAGGCTCAGCAGTATAAAGCATCGATTGTCAAGCGCCTCGTCGGCGGCGTAGACGGCCTGCTCAAGGCCAACGGCGTCAAGAAATACACGGGCAAAGGCATCGTTAAAGATGCCCATACCGTACAGGTCGGCAGCGATACCATTACGGCCGATTACATCATCCTGGCTGTCGGCTCCGAGCCGGTTCACCTGCGCTTCCCCGGCGCGGATCTTCCCGGTGTCATCGACAGTACCGGTGCACTGGCTCTGGAACAGGTGCCTAAATCCATGGTTATCATCGGCGGCGGTGTCATCGGCATCGAGTTTGCCTCCATGTTTGCCGCAGCCGGTGCGCAGTGCACCATTGTCGAAGCGCTGCCGAATATTCTGCCGCCAATTGACAAGGAAATTGTCGCCCTGGTACAGGCGGACCTGGAAAAACGGGGCGTCAAGATTCTGACCAATGCCAAAGTCGAATCCATTGAAGGCAGCGGTGCTGAACTGAGCGTTCACATGGACTATAACGGCCAGAAACAGGCCGTACAGGGAGAAAAGGTCATTATGGCTGTCGGCCGCCGGGCTCTGACAGGCGGCATTGGCCTGGAAGAAGCCGGCGTCGCCCTGGAACGGGGCAAAGTCGTCACAGACGATCATTTCCAGACCAATATTCCCAGTATCTTCGCCATTGGCGACTGCAACGGCAAGATGATGCTGGCTCACGCCGCATCGGCTCAGGGCGTTGCTGCTGTTGAATACATCCTGACCGGCAAGGGCCATTACCACAGCGAAACCATTCCGTCATGCATCTACCTGGAACCGGAAGTAGCCAGCGTAGGCCTGAAAGAAGAAGATCTTCAGGCCAGGGGCATTGCCTACAGCTGCGGGAAATTCGCGCTGTCGGCCAACGGCAAGAGTCTCATCGAAAATGGCGGCGTCGGCCTGATCAAGATTCTGGCTGATACGAAATATGGTCAGGTTCTGGGCGTGCACATGTACGGCCCGCGGGTTACCGATCTCATTGCCGCCTGTGCTCTGGCAATCCGGCTGGAATCGACAGTCGACGAACTGACTTCGACGATCTGGGCTCATCCGACCGTAGGCGAAGCCATTGGCGAAGCGGCAGAAGCCGTGTTCGGCAACGCCATTCACTGGCCGCCTAAGAAAAAATAAGGCTATTCCTCAATTCATCCTATACTATGGAAAAAGACGCTTTGCCCTGCCTGGTAAAGCGTCTTTTTGAAAGGTGAGAGTATGACAGAATTTATGCATTGCATTGCCAAGACGGCAGCGGCGCCGGGGAATCTGGCCGTTGTCCTTCAGCCCATACCTGTGCCCGGCCCCAACGATGTCCTCATCAAAGTCCATGCCGTTGCCCTGTGCGGCACAGACGTGCATATTGAAGACTGGACGCAATTTGCCAGTGACCGCATGAAGCCGCCCATGATTATTGGCCATGAATTTTCCGGTGAAATCGTCGCCATGGGGTCAGAGGTGCAGAATCTCCGCATTGGCGACGCCGTATCGGCAGAAACTCATATTGTCTGCCATCACTGTGATGCCTGCAGTCACGATGATTTTCATGTGTGCAGCCATACCCGGACGATCGGCCTGTCCCGATCGGGGGCACTGGCAGAATATATCGTCATTCCTGCAGAAAATGCCGTCGTCTTTGATTCGTCTTTTTCCTGGGAAGTCCTGAGTCTGATGGAACCTTTTGTGGCGGCTGTACATGCGGCAACGGCCTTTCAGCTGGCCGGCAGTTCTGTCGTCATCGTCGGCTGCGGTCCTATTGGCGTCATGGCTGCTGCTATTGCCAGGCGCTGCGGCGCATCGCGGGTCATTGCCATTGAGCCTGTGCCCAACCGGCGGGAAAAGGCCCTGGAAATGGGCGCAGACATAGTCATTGATCCGACCGGGGAAGATGTGACGAAGGCTGTACTGCAGGCCAACGACGGCCGTCCTGTTGACGTCGGCCTTGATTTTTCCGGCCATGTTGACGCCATTTCCGGCGCTTTGTCCTATTTGCGGCCTGCAGGCAATCTGGCGGTTCTGGGCTTGTCGGATCAGCCTCTTCAATTCCGGCTGGACGATTTCGTCTATCGCGGCATTACTCTCAA
>NZ_CATWFF010000082.1 GCF_958350005.1 uncultured Megasphaera sp.
AAAACTCACTGTATTACCCAAACCTATGCGACGCAAAGAAAATTTTTAAGATTAAAATAAAAAAAATCCCGCCACCGTGCGCCAACACGATGACGGGAAGCGCCGGCGGTATTACCAGTACCATGCCGGCAAGTATAATCACCTGTCTATAAGGGGCTGCAATAAAATGAGTTTTTTACCCGTTTTATTGCAGCCCCTTATACTTTACTCGTACACGTCCCGGCGATGGCCAATCGTCAGGGCTAAAATAATGAGGCGGTCGTCCTGAATCTGGCAAATAAGACGATAATCACCAATACGATACCTCCACTGGCCACTACGATTGGCGGTCCATCCTTTCCCGTAAATTCTTGGATTTTCACATCCAACTAAATGCTTGACAATCCATGCTTTCATCATACGTTGGGTATATTTGTCCAACTTCTTAAACTCTCTGTCAAATCGAGTCGTTGTTTCTACGGAATACATTATACACCGACTTCTTTCCATAATTCGGAGATAGGACGGCTTTTCTTGCCATCTTTTACATAATCCCGATACGCTTCTTCAAAAACTGCACGGTCATACTCTTCGTCAATTCGTTCAAACAGGGCGCGTTTAAATGCTTCACCAACAGTCATAGAGTGGAGTTTTGCATAGCTGTCTACAAGCTTGCGTTCTTCTTCATTAAGTCTGATAGAAAATGCCATGTCAATCACCTCTTTAGTACATTGTACTACGAGCGGATGAGGGGTGTCAATCTCACTGTCCAGGAACTGGCAGAGCATGGTCACGTACTGCAGCTGCACCGCCTCCTTTCAGGCATGAAAAAAGCGCTCCCTCTATGGTGAACGCTTTTCCCATAAAGGAATCTTTGGCAGGCGTAGCAGACTCCTGCATCTCTCGGGTTTTCCCTGTCAGTACCATCGGCGTGTGGACGCTACGAAGTTTTCCACCTCAAAGATTCCTTTTTGTATCTTCATTATATCACGGTTCATTGCAAAAAGGCCATGCCGCACGGACGTGGCCTTGTATAGCTATTCTGTTTTCATCATGCGTTCAGCCCGTTCCCGGTCCTTTTTGATGATAGATGCAAATTCTTTAATCAGTTCCCATTCGTCATCAAAAGCCCGCACGGCGTGCTGTTTGCGCTGAACGCTGGTGTCTTTCGTTGTACCTTTGGGACGACCGGCACCAGCCCGTTTGCCGCCCCATCCGGTTGTATTACTCATGATGTTTCACCACCTTATCGCTCAGTATACCTGTTCCTGATTTTCCTGCTTATGCGGCACATTTTTTATAAAAGAAACTTGCCGCAAATAGGGGCTTCCCTTACCGTCTCACCAGCAGTACTACCGTTTCCACGTGGTGGGTTCGGCTGAACATGTCGACAGGCTGTACTTTCTGTACGGCATAGCCGTGTTCGTTCAGATAAGCCAGGTCGCGGGCCAGGGTTGCCGGATTGCAGGATACGTAGACGACTTTCTTCGGCCTGCTCTGGGCAATGGCTGCCAGAACGGGCTCGCCGCATCCCGCTCTGGGCGGGTCGAGGACGATGACGTCAGGGCGAATGCCGCTGCGGATCAGTTCCGGCAGTTTGTATACGGCGTCGCCCAGAATGAATTCGGCATTCCGGATATGATTGTCCCTGGCATTTTTCACGGCATCTTTAATGGCTGGCGCCACGATTTCAATGCCATAGACCTGTTTGGCCTGCTGGGCTAAAAACAGGGTAATCGTGCCGGTGCCGCAGTACACATCGGCGACGATTTCCTTTCCCGTCAGGCCGGCAAAAGCCAGGGCCGTTTCATACAGCTTCTGCGCCTGTTCGCTGTTGACCTGGAAAAAAGACTGGGCCGAC
Source organism: uncultured Megasphaera sp. (assembly GCF_958350005.1). Taxonomy (GTDB): domain Bacteria; phylum Bacillota; class Negativicutes; order Veillonellales; family Megasphaeraceae; genus Megasphaera. The sequence goes on from NZ_CATWFF010000082.1 coordinate 1,841, forward strand.
ACGGCAAAGGTCAGGGGGCCAATGGAGTCATGAATGGCCGGCGCGCCGTAAATGACGCGGGTCTTTGGCCCGAGAATGACGTTGGTGTGGCGGGTGTTGACGTTCTGCACGATGCTTTTGATCTGCGGCAGTGCCGTCCGGAGCATGCGGACCAGGTCTTTCATATGGGGCACCATGTCGCAGGCCGTAACCAGACAGACCATGAGTTCTCCTGTGTGGACGCCGACGCGGCCCATAATGTGGCGGACAATGCCGGTCCGTTCATCTTCGTTATAGGCGGGAATTTTATAGTCCTTCATCCACTGGCGGACGACGGCGGCAATGCGGTTGTTGTCGTCTTTCTGAATGGCACAGGCTGCTACGTCAATGACCTGATGAGTAGCGGCGGCAAAGCAGCCAATGGCCACGCTGTGCCTGCCGACAGCGGCGACGGGAACCTGCATTTTATTGCGGTAATGCCAGGGGCTGGCTGCCCCCAGTGTCGGCAGCACGTCTATATGCTGCAAATGGCCAATTCGTTCCAGCGCGTCGATGACTTGCTGCCGTTTTTCTTTCAGCTCCCCTTCATAGCTCAGATGCTGGAGCTGACAGCCGCCGCACTGCTCGTATACGGGACACAGCGGCTTTACCCGGTCTGGCGACGGTTTGACGATTTCCGTCAGGGCGGCAAGGGCGTACTGCTTTTTGACCACTGTCACCCGGGCCTGCACGGACTCGCCGGGAAGGGCTCCCGGCACAAAGACGGTGAAATTTTCATAGCGGCCGACGCCTTCGCCGTTGGTGCCAAGGCGTACTATATCGATAGCATAGGTTTTTCCCTTTTGTACGGGAATCTGCCTGCGTTGTTTCATGCGTACCTTCCTTTACAGATAAAAACAGGGACTGCATGGTGCAATCCCTTTGTGTGTAAGTCCTGTTCCATTTATACGATACATTCGCTGACCACAGGCTCCATGACTGCAGCCTGATAGGGCGTGACGATAATCTGATCTGCTGCAGCCTGGGCCATGTCCATCATGGGCGCATCAGCCTTTCCATATATCGTAAACAGCGGTTCTCCTGCCCGGATCGGATCATAAAGTTCTTTAAACAGGCGAATGCCCACCATGGGATCAATGGTGTCGCCTTTACGGCGCCGTCCGGCCCCCATGGCCATGGCAATTTCGCCAAGAGCCCGGCCGTGAATAGCCGTAATATACCCCGTATCCGTGCAGACTGCCGTAAACACCTGGGGTGCCTTCGTCAGGGGCCTGCGGCCGATCCACGACGTATCGCCGCCCTGAGCCTGGACACATTCCCTGAATTTTTTCAGCCCCTGCCGACTGGCAATCAGGGAGCGGATGATCTGTCTTCCCTGCCCTTCATCGGCTGCTTTGCCGCCGGCAATGAGCATATGGGCGCCAATGACTTCGACTACTTCCATGAGCCGGCGCCCTCCCGTTCCCGACAGGGCTTCGACAGCTTCATCCACTTCCAGGCTGTTGCCGATAGCCGTGCCAAGGGGCGCTTCCATGGAGGTGACGACGGCCCGCGTCTGCTTTCCGGCCAGCTTGCCAATGGCAACCATCGTCCGCGCCAGGGACAGGGCCCGTTCTTTGGTCTTCATAAAAGCGCCGTCGCCGTATTTGACGTCCAGGACGATGGCGTCGGCACCGGAAGCGATTTTCTTGCTCATAATGGAGCTGGCAATGAGGGGGATGCTTTCTACCGTTCCCGTCGCATCGCGCAGGGCATAGAGCTGTTTGTCTGCCGGCGCAATTTCACCGGACTGGGTAATGAGGGCCAGGCCAATGCGGCGGACCTGTTCCAGAAAGCGCTGTTCCGGCAGTTCCACATGAAATCCGGGAATGGCTTCCAGCTTATCTGCCGTACCGCCTGTAAATCCCAGGCCTCGGCCGCTCATTTTGGCTACAGGGACACCGGCAGCAGCCACCAGGGGCGCCACGATAAGCGTCGTCGTGTCGGCAATGCCGCCGGTACTGTGCTTATCTACCTTGATGCCGGGAATGGACGACAAGTCGACCCTATCGCCGGACCGGGCCATGGCGTCGGTCAGCACCGTCGTTTCTTCGGCATTCATGCCCTGCAGATACACAGCCATAAGCCAGGCCGCAGCCTGATAATCGGCAATCTGTCCTGCCGTATATTCCTGAATGAAGCGGCGTATTTCCTGAGGCGCCAGCGTCCTTCCGTCCCGTTTATGGGCAATGCAGTCAATAGGCCACATAAGGCATCCTCCTTTACGGCAGTTCTGAAAGAAAACTTTGACCAAAAGCCAGACCAGTAAGGCCGAAATTTTCCATAATCGTGCGGCCCAAATCGGCATAGGTTTTTCGAATGCCCAAATAGGCCGGTCCGTCAAAGGACGGGCTGTAGGCCAGGAGGGGCACCTGTTCCCGCGTGTGGTCCGTGCCGTGCCACGTCGGGTCGTTGCCGTGATCGGCCGTAATAATCAGCAGTTCGTCGTCGTGCAGTTCCGGCAGGAAGTCTCCCAGCATGCCGTCAAAGTCTTCCAGGCACTGGGCATAGCCGGCGACATTGCGGCGATGGCCGTACTGGCTGTCGAAGTCGACGAAATTGGCCATGACCAGACCCTGCTGGCCGCGATGAGCCTGAAGCTGTTTCGTCAGCTCAGCCATATCTTCTGTATTATTAGCGGTATGATAGGATTCGGTCAGGCCTACATGGGCATAAATATCGCCGATTTTACCGACGCCGACGACGAAGAAGCCTTTTTCCGACAAGTACTGAAATACCATTTTGCGCTTCGGCATGCGGCTGTAATCGCGGCGGTCGCCAGTGCGGACAAAATGGCCCTGTGTGCCCACAAAGGGGCGGGCAATGACGCGGCCTACTTCATAGGGGCCGACGCAGACTTCGCGGCGCGTAATGTCGCAAATGCGGTACAGCTCTTCCAGGGGAATGACATCGTTGTGGGCAGCAATCTGGAATACACTGTCTGCTGACGTATACACAATGGGAAGGCCTGTACGGAAATGATCCGGTCCCAGACGTTCGATAATTTCCGTTCCCGAAGCGATTTCATTGCCCAAATAGCCATAGCCCGTCTTTTCCGTAAAGGCCTGGAGCAGGTCGGTTGGAAAGGCGTGGGCAAAGGTGGGGAAGGGATTTTCGACGGGATTGCCCATAAATTCCCAGTGGCCGCTGGTCGTATCTTTTCCGGCCGAGACTTCCTGCATCAGTCCGTAAGCCCCCATAACGGGCCCCGGAACGGCATGAATATGGGCGATTTTTCCCAGGCCCAGACGGCGCAGATTGGGCACAGCCAGGGGAACGGCGGCATCAATATGGCCGTACGTATCGGCTCCTTTGTCGCCGAACGCAGCAGCATCGGGGGCACCGCCGGCGCCGACACTGTCCATGACAATGACAATGATGCGATTGTATTTCATCGTACAGGACCTCCTTATATATGCAGGTACTTCCGGGACTTTTCAAAGGCAGCAATGGTCTTGGCATCGACGATCTGGTTGTCGGCAATGAGCTGTTCCACTTCCTGCGGCGTATACCGTTCAATATTCAGGAACTCGTCGTCATCCAGATGCTGCGCTCCTTTATGAAGCTGCCGGGCCAGATAGAGATGAATTTTTTCATCGCAGAATCCCGGCGACGTGTAGATAAAGCCCAGGGAAATGAGCTCGCCTGCCGTGACGGCTGCTTCTTCTTCCAGTTCGCGGGCTGCGCAGATATCAGGAGATTCGCCGTTGTGCTCGATTTTGCCGGCCGGGATTTCCAGCATGGGCTGGGCAGCGGCATAGCGATACTGCCGGACCATGATGATGCGGCCCTGGTCGTCCACAGGCAGAATGGCGCAGGCGCCAAAGTGCCATACAGCTTCGCGGACAGCCGTCTTTTTCGGGCCGCCGGCGCCGTCATCGATTTCTACTGTATCGACAGTTACATGTAATACTTTCCCTGTCATAATTTCTTTGCGCGATACCATTGTTTCCGTACTGATGCTCATCATATGCCTCCCTGTGCGGCACTACGGCCGTAATACAGCGAAGACGCCGCAGGGCAAGGGTTCATCCCTGCTTACGACGTCTTCGGTTATCCTTATTTCCTGCCTGTACTGCCGATTCCGCCGGTGCGGACCGCTGTGGCCCCATCGCCGTTGACAGTCAGGTATTTCATAAAAATTCCCTGGCCAATGCGATCGCCTTTTTCTACCGTATACGGCACATCGCCCGTATTGTAGCAGGCCAGCATAATATGTCCTTCATTATCGCCATTATTGTAGTAATCACTGTCAATAATGCCGGTGCTGTTAGCCAGCATAATGCCTTTTTTGAAAGCCAGGCTGGAACGGATAAAGACGGATAAATATTCATCCTGTTCCATATAGGCCTTCAGTCCCGTTGGCACGACCGTTACTGCATGAGGCGGCAGCACGACTGTTTCGGCTGCTGCCAGATCATATCCGGCACTGCCGGCTGTCTTGCGGACAGGAAGGGCAATGCCTGCCTGCGCATAGGCTCGAACGACTTCAAATCCTCTGCCAGTCATAGTGCTCTCCTATCGTTTCTGACCATCCCGGGGACCGTGGCCGCCGCGGGGACCGCGATTGCCGCTGCGGCGCGGAGCCGGCGTATCATCGCCGCCGCCAAGGAGGGCTTTGCGGGACAGGTTGACCCGGCCCTGGTTGTCGATTTCCACGCATTTGACCATGATTTCATCGCCAATATGGACGACGTCTTCCACTTTTTCCACCCGTTCTTTCGCCAGCTGGGAAATGTGGACCAGCCCTTCCTTGCCGGGCAGTACTTCCACAAAGGCGCCGAAATTCATAATGCGCGTAACTTTGCCCACATAGGTCTGCCCTACTTCTACTTCCTTCGTCAGGTCTTCAATCCATTTTTTCGCCTTTTCACCGCCTGCCGCTTCGACAGAGGCAATATACACGAGGCCGGAATCGTCAATGTCGATTTTGGCGCCTGTTTCTTCCGTAATCTGCTTGATCATCTTGCCCCCTGGCCCGATGACGTCGCGGATCTTGTCAGGATCGATCTGCATGGAAATGATGCGCGGCGCGTAGGGAGACAGTTCTTTCCGCGGTTCGCTGATGGTCTGCAGCATTTTGCCCATAATGTGAATGCGCCCTTCATGAGCCTGCTGCAGGGCCTGGGACAGAATAGCCCGGCTCAGCCCTTTGATCTTAATATCCATCTGAATGGCTGTAACGCCTTTCATCGTACCGGCAACCTTGAAGTCCATGTCACCCAGAGCATCTTCCATGCCCTGAATATCTGTCAGGATCGTAAAGTCGTCATCTTTCGTAACCAGGCCCATGGCGACGCCGGCAACCGGTGCCTGAATGGGAACGCCTGCATCCATCAGGGCCAGCGTGCTGCCGCAGACGCTGCCCATGGAGCTGGAGCCGTTCGATTCGAGGACTTCCGATACGACGCGGATAGCATAGGGGAATTCTTCTTCACTGGGCAGAACCTGAGCCAGAGCCCGTTCAGCCAGCTTGCCGTGACCAATTTCGCGGCGTCCCGGTCCGCGGGACGATTTCGTTTCGCCGACGCAGAAAGACGGGAAATTGTAGTGATGCATATAGCGGCGGTCCGTTTCCAGGCCTACGCCGTCAATATGCTGCGATTCCGACAGCGGTGCCAGCGTGGCAAAGCTCAGAATCTGCGTCTGGCCGCGCGTGAACAGGCCCGTGCCGTGGGTCCGTTTGAACAGGCCTACTTCGCAGCTGACAGGCCGTACTTCATCGACGCGCCGTCCGTCAGGACGAATCTTGTCTACAGCGATCATATGGCGCACAATTTCTTTAATCATCTTCTGGACGATTTCGACGATAACAGGGCGGTCGTCCGGATAGATTTCGTCAAAATGTGCATAAATATCGGCTTCGACAGCATCCATCTTTTCTTCCCGTTCTACTTTGCCCGGCGTGAAGACAGCGGTCTTCATAGCTTCTTCGCCATAGGCATGAACGGCTTCGACAATGTCAGCAGGCGGCTGTTTTTCGACAAATTCCTGTTTGGGCACGCTGATTTTATCGAGGAAGCTCAGCTGAAATTCGACGACTTTTTTAATTTCTTCATGGGCAAACATAATGGCATCCAGAATATCGTCTTCCGGTACCTGTTTGGCGCCGCCTTCGACCATGAGGATAGCGTCTTTCGTGCCGGCAACGACGATGTCCATATCGCTCTGTTCGCTCTGCGCTACTGTCGGGTTGATGACAAACTGTCCGTCAACGCGGCCGACGCGAACACCGGCAATAGGGCCGGCAAAGGGAATATGGGACATGCACAGCGACACAGACGCACCGATCATGGCGGCGATTTCCGGCGCATTGTCGTGATCGACGCAGAAATCATAGGCTACGACGTGGACGTCATGGCGGTATGTCTTCGGGAAGAGAGGCCGAATAGGCCGGTCAATAAGGCGGGCAAAGAGGGTTGCCGATTCAGGGGGCTTGCCTTCCCGCTTAATAAATCCGCCGGGAATTTTTCCGACAGAATACATTTTTTCTTCATAATCGACGGTGAGCGGGAAAAAGTCCGCATCTTCCCGGGCTTCTTTCGAGCCCGTAGCCGTAACGAATACAGCTGTGTCACCGTACCGTACCAGGGCAGCGCCGCTGGCCTGTTTTGCCAATTTACCGACTTCAATCACCAGGGGACGGCCGGCAAAATCCATTTGGAATTTCTGTTCTTCCATTCCATTACCTCCTTATGCGTTCGCAGGTGATAGGCACGAGTATAGGCGCCTCGTCTGCGGCGTCCATGCTTCCACCTACCACCCTGCAGGTTCTGAAAAAAGAGGCTGATGCATCTACATCAGCCTCACAATATGCTAATTATTTACGCAGGTTCAGTTTTTCGAGAATAGCACGATACCGTTCGAGGTCGTATTTCTGCAAATAAGCCAGCAGGTTACGGCGCTGACCAACGAGTTTCAGCAGGCCGCGGCGGGATGCGTGGTCTTTTTTGTTGGCCCGGAGATGTTCCGTCAAATAGGTGATGCGGCTCGTCAGGAGCGCGATCTGTACTTCCGGAGATCCCGTGTCGTTTTCGTTTGCGCCAAATTTAGCGATAATTTCTTTTTTTGCTTCTACTGTTAACATGTGTACTTCCTCCATTTGCTGAAAATATATCATTTGCAAAGCACTAAGTGATCGTCGGAGTATTCGAGACACTGAGCGCCCGTACGACAACATGTATTATACTATAGAGGACGGATGGTGTAAAGTTTTTTACA
>NZ_CATWFF010000083.1 GCF_958350005.1 uncultured Megasphaera sp.
TTGCTAAACATACTGTCAAGACAATGGTCTACTAATTTAGTATTAATTTATTTTTCATCGTCATGCCTGTTGGCAGCCCCATAGGTGCCACAAGATTATTCGTTAATCTTGCCGACAATGTCGCTGATATGGGAAATTCCCATGTCGCGGCAGTACTGGTCCATGCCGGCGGCGATTTCCGCTACGGCCCGGGGATTGACAAAATTATAGGCCCCTACGGCGACGGCACTGGCGCCGGCCAGCATGAATTCAATGGCGTCCTGCCACGACGCAATCCCGCCCAGGCCCAGTACGGGAATCTGCACGGCCTGTGCTGCCTGCCAGACCATGCGCAGCGCTACGGGCTTGACAGCCGGGCCGGACAGACCGCCTGTAATATTGCCGAGCAGCGGCTTTTGCGTATGAATGTCGATAGCCATGCCGGTAAGCGTATTAATGAGAGAAATGGCATCGGCGCCGGCAGCTTCCACGGCCTTTGCCATAACCGTAATATCCGTTACGTTCGGCGATAACTTCACAATAACCGGCTTGGACGTATGGGTCTTGACACTTTTCGTCACCGCTGCTGCTGCTTCCGGCTGCGTACCAAATACGATGCCCCCTTCTTTGACATTGGGGCAGGAAATATTCACTTCCAGAGCCGTGACGCCGTCTACATCCAGCTGGGCTGCCAGTTCGCCGTATTCTTCGGCAGAACCGGCCGAAATATTGACGATAAACGGCGTGTCATGGACTGCTACTTTCGGCAGAATATCCTGTTTAAACACGGCGACGCCGGGATTTTCCAGACCAATGCAGTTCAGCATCCCTGCCGGCGTTTCAGCGACGCGCACGCCGGGATTGCCAGGCCGCGGCAGGGGCGTAATCCCTTTGGAAATGATGGCGCCAATGCCGTCAATATCCAGAAAATCTGCATATTCCAGGCCAAAGCCAAAGGTGCCGGAAGCTCCCATGACCGGTGTCTTCATGGGAATGCCGGCAAATGTTACGGCAATTCTGTTCGTATCCATCAGAAAACCTCCTTTGCCGGAAATACCGGGCCGTCTGCACAGACTTTACGCCGTTTGCCGCTTTGCTTTCCTTCAAAGGTACAGCCCAGACAGACACCAATTCCACAGGCCATGCGCTTTTCCATGGACACTTCGCAGGCTACGCCGGCAGCAGCTGACGCTTCGGCAATGGTCTTCATCATCATCGTCGGCCCGCACGTAGACACGCGGTCAATGGTGTGGTCCGCAAAAATCTGCGGCATTGCCTGGACAGCAAAGCCTTTCATGCCCGCAGTTCCATCGTCAGTAGTCACGTAAATCTGTGCGGCATAAGGTTCAAAGAATTTCGTCCAGAACGTTTCCGCCGCGGTCTTGCCGCCAACGAGCACGACTGGCTTATCCAGCCGTTTGGCCAGGAAAATGAGCGGTGCCAGCCCTACGCCGCCGCCGACGAGCAGGACTTTCCCGGGAGCCGTCGAAAAGGTCCCCTTGCCCAGCGGCCCTTCTGCACTGATGACGTCGCCGGCCTTCATGGCCTGCATTTCTGCCGTTCCCTTGCCGACAATGCGATAAATAATCGTCACCATCCCCGTTGCCGTATCGGCATCGACAATGCCAAAGGGCCGCCGCAGGAAGGTCGTGCCCCCCTCTTTGTGCATATTGACAAACTGACCAGGCTGAGCCTGTGCCGCAATCTGCGGTGCATGAAATACCATGCGCCATACGTCGGGAATAATGGCTTCGTTCACCGTAATTCTTGCATCTTCTAAAAACGTTTTCACCTGTTCCCATCCTTTCACTCTAGTCTCTCATGTTCTCATTGTATTGTATCATAGATACGGACCGGGATAAATAGAAAAAACGGACCCCCCTGCACCGGTCTGATGTACCGGTGCAGAGGAATCCGTCTTTATATCGTTTCAAAGGCTGTACACGTTAGTCCTGTGCTACGTCCAGGCGGCACAAGGCCCGCTTGAGGGCTACTTCTGCCCGTTCGACATCAATATCTTCGCTGTGGCTTTTCAGCCGGTCTTCAGCGCGTTTTTTCGCTGCTTCAGCGCGATGCACATCAATGTCAGCCGGTTTTTCCGCTGCCGGCGTAACGACGGTGACGTTGTTGTTGTTCACTTCCAGGAATCCGGAAGAAACGGCCAGTCTCTGCCGCTTTCCGCCAGCTTCATAGGCCAGAGGCCAGATGTCGAGAGAAGCAATGAGCGGCGCATGGCCCGGCATAATGCCCAGCTCGCCGTCCAGTGCGCGAACGGCAACAAACTCCACGTCTTCCTGCAGTACGGCAGCGTCTGGCGTAATCACTTCCAGCCGAAACGTTTTACCCTGTTCTGCCATACGCTATTCTCCTTTCAGCGTCTTGGCCTTTTCATATGCTTCTTCAATATTGCCTACCATATAGAAGGCCTGTTCCGGCATATCGTCGCATTTGCCGGACAGAATTTCCTTAAAGCCGGCAATGGTGTCTTTCAGCGTTACATACCGGCCTGGCTGACCTGTAAACTGTTCGGCAACAGCGAAAGGCTGGCTGAGGAAACGCTGAATCTTACGGGCCCGGGCAACAGTCAGCTTATCTTCTTCTGACAGTTCATCAATCCCCAGAATAGCGATGATATCCTGCAGATCATGGTACTTCTGCAGAATTTCCTGGACCGCACGGGCTGTGTGATAATGGTCTTCGCCGATAATGTGCGGGTCCAGAATACGGGACGTCGAATCCAGCGGATCGACAGCCGGGTAAATCCCCAGTTCGGCAATCTGACGGGACAGAACGGTCGTCGCATCCAGGTGAGCAAATGTAGCGGCAGGAGCCGGGTCAGTCAGGTCATCGGCAGGTACATATACGGCCTGTACGGATGTAATGGACCCTTCTTTTGTCGATGTAATCCGTTCCTGCAGGGCGCCAACGTCTGTGCCCAGTGTCGGCTGATAACCAACGGCTGACGGAATACGGCCCAGCAGTGCCGATACTTCCGAACCGGCCTGAATGAAACGGAAAATGTTATCAATAAACAGCAGTACGTCTTGATGTTCTTTATCACGGAAATATTCAGCCATCGTAAGGCCCGTCAGGCCGACACGCATACGGGCTCCAGGCGGTTCGTTCATCTGGCCGTATACCAAGGCGGTCTTGCTGATAACGCCAGATTCCTTCATTTCATTCCACAGGTCATTGCCTTCACGGGTACGTTCACCAACGCCGGTGAATACGGAATAGCCGCCGTGTTCGGTTGCTACGTTATGAATCAGTTCCATAATGAGGACGGTCTTGCCGACGCCGGCACCACCGAACAGGCCGATTTTACCGCCTTTGGCATAAGGCGCAATCAAGTCGACGACTTTAATGCCTGTTTCCAGAATTTCCGTGCCCGTCGCCTGGTCTTCAAACTTCGGCGCCGGACGGTGAATCGGCCAATAGGCATCGGCTTCTACCTTTTCTTCCCCTTTATCTACAGTCTGGCCCAGAACGTTGAAGATACGGCCCAGCACGCCTTTGCCGACAGGAACCTTAATCGGTCCGCCTGTATCTTCCGCTTTCATGCCGCGGACAAGGCCATCTGTAGAACTCATGGAAACACAGCGGACAACGTCGTCGCCCAAGTGCTGCATAACTTCTGCAATCAGGTCAATCGCCTGGCTGCCTTCCCCGCCTGTAACATGAATGGCATTGTAAATGGAAGGCAAGTCGGCTTCAGAGTCAAACCGCACGTCAATGACCGGGCCGATGACCTGAACTACTTTACCAATCTTATTCATGAAGAGATACTCCTCTCTTTCCTTAATTTCAAACCAGCCCGATTACTGCAATGCATTGGCACCGCTGACAATTTCTGTCAGTTCATTCGTAATGCCGGCCTGACGGACCTTATTGTAGTGAACCGTCAGTTTTTCAATGAGTTCACCGGCATTATCCGTTGCCGACGTCATAGCCGTCATGCGCGCGCCAAGTTCGCTGGCTGCCGACTGGAGAAGGCTGTTGTACACGAGCATGTCCAGATACTGCGGCAGCAGTGTTTCCAATACGGTCTGCGCGTCGGGAGCAAATAAATACTCTTCTTTCGGTCCTTTGGCGTCAGCATGATCCTGCGGCGTAATAGGCAGCATCTTGACGGTGCGCACTTCCTGAGACAGAGCGGACTTGAAATTCGTATAAATAATATACACTTCGTCCACTTCACCAGCCAGGAATTTTTTCGTTGCCAAATGGGCAATTTTCTGCGCATGAACAAGCTGCGGCTTATCGGAAAATCCGCTCCACCGCTGATCAGGAACAACGCGGAGATGCTTCAGGTATTCCGCAGGCTTACGGCCGGACACGATAAGATAAGACGCACTGCGCGGCTTATTTTTCAGCACATCGACCATGGCTTTGTTGATATTGGAATTAAAGGCACCTGCCAGGCCTTTATCGGCGCCGACAATGATATAGCATGTTTTGGTGACGCTGTCATGAGGCGTAAACAGTGCAATGCCATCATCGGGAGCGGCAGCAGACAGGCGCTGCAGCATGCCTTCAATCTTTGCAGTATACGGAGCCGTAGCCAAGGCCCTATCCTGTGCACGGCGCAGTCGTACAGACGATACCATTTTCATTGCTTTGGTAATCTGCTGGGTATTCGTGACGGATTTAATCCGCCGGTTTATTTCGCGTGCACTCGGCATACACTATTCCTCCTCTTTAATCAGTTCATGGTTCGTACCAAACTGCTTCGTGTATTCCCCAATCGCCTTTTGCAGAGCAGCTTCCATATCCTTGCCGAGTTCCTTTGTCTTCTTAATGCTTTCGCCGACTTCCGGATAATTTGCATGCATAAACGGAATGAATCCGTTAACAAACTGCTGTACGTCTTCCACCTGAACCGGCATGAGGTAGTTTTTGACGGCCAGGTAAATCTGCATGACCTGATCTTCAACAGGCATTGGCTGATACTGCGGCTGAATGAGCAGCTGCATGGTCCGTTCACCTTTGTCGATCTGGGCTTTCGTATTCTTATCCAGGTCGGAACCGAACTGGGCAAAGGCGGCCAGTTCACGATACTGCGCCAGGTCCAGACGGAGCGTACCGGCAATCTTCTTCATGGCCTTGATCTGTGCGGAACCACCGACACGGGATACGGACAGGCCGACGTTAATAGCCGGGCGAATACCGGAGTTGAAGGCTTCTGTTTCCAGGAAGATCTGACCATCTGTAATGGAAATAACGTTTGTCGGAATATATGCCGACAAGTCACCGGCAAGAGTTTCAATAATCGGCAGGGCCGTAATAGAGCCGCCGCCTAGTTCATCAGACAGCTTGGCTGCCCGTTCGAGCAGACGGGAATGTAAGTAAAAGACATCGCCTGGATAGGCTTCACGTCCTGGTGGACGACGGAGCAGCAAACTCATGGCACGGTATGCCTGAGCATGCTTGGACAAGTCATCGTATACACAGAGTACGTCTTTTCCCTGGTGCATGAAATATTCACCCATGGATACGCCGGCATACGGTGCCAGGTACTGCAGCGGCGCCCCTTCGGAAGCCGTAGCGGCAACAACGATGGAGTACGCCATGGCGCCGTGTTCTTCCAGCGTGCGGACTACACGGGCAACGGTCGATGCTTTCTGGCCAATGGCTACGTATACGCAGATAACGCCACTGTCTTTCTGATTCAGAATCGTATCGATAGCAATGGCGGTCTTCCCGGTACCACGGTCACCGATGATCAGTTCACGCTGTCCCCGGCCAATAGGAACCATGGCGTCAATGGATTTTAACCCTGTCTGAAGAGGCACTTTAACGGGCTGCCGGTCGGCAATCCCAGGAGCCTGCACTTCAACGCGGCGTGTTTCCTTGGTCTTAATTTCGCCTTTGCCGTCAATAGGCATCCCCAATGCATTGACAACACGGCCGATCATGGCTTCACCGACAGGAACGCTCATAACGTGACCTGTCCGCCGTACCGTATCGCCTTCTTTAATGAGCGAATCGTCGCCGAGCAATACGGCGCCGACATTATCTTCTTCCAGGTTCATTGCCAGGCCGTACACGCCGTGCGGCAGTTCCAGCAATTCCCCGGACATGGCTTTGTCCAAACCGTAGACATGGGCAATGCCGTCGCCGACTTCAAGGACCGTACCGACGTCGTCGACATTCATTTCCACATGATAATCTTCGATTTGTTTCTTGATTATAGCCGTAATTTCTTCTGGCTTCATGTTCATTATTCGTTCGTCACCTCATTCATAACGTCTGTCTGCAGTAACGAGTGCTTCATATCCTGAAGCTGGCGCCGCAGGCTTCCGTCGATTAATCTGTCGCCAATCTGAACGACAACGCCGCCAATAATAGATGGATCCATATAATACAATGGTTCTATCTTCTTGCCGGTCATCGCTTCCAATCCTGCCAGAAGCTTTGCTTCCTCCTGTGCCGCCAACGGTTTGACGACGCGAATCTTCGCGACTTCAATCCCCTGTGCGGCCCGAGCCAAGTCTATAAATCCGTCAATGGCAAGAATGATGGCAGCTTCGCGGCGGCGGTCAATCATGACATATAAAAACTGCATAACCAGCGGTGATACATCGCCGGAAAAGATTTGTTTCAGCGTATCTTTTTTGACACTGGCCTGTACGAGAGGATGGCAGATAAATTTCCATAAATCCGGATTTTCCTGCATTCCATCGCGAACAGCCTTCAGCTGCGAACCAAACTCATCAAGTTTTTTCTGCTCGCTGGCAATATCAAACATAGCCTGGCTGTATTTGCTGTATATGACTTCCGGAATCATCGTTAATTCCCCTTTGCGCTGCGCGTATGGATCTGCTTGATGCAGTCGGAAATCAATGCGGCATTGCCGTCGCTATCGAGATTTTTCTTCAGCAGCTTTTCTGCCACAGCCATAGACAGCGTCACTACTTCGTTTCGCATTTCCCGGATAGCCGCTTCCCGTTCGTTGGCAATTTCAGCCTGGGCAATTTCTTTTTCCCGCTGAATCTGTTCACGAATCGCATCGAGCTGAGCCTGTGCCTGCTTGTCCGCCTGCTTGACAGCCTTATCGACGATAGCCTGAGCCTGGGCCTGGGCATCGCGAATCTGCGCTTCATAATCGGCCTTCAGCTGTTCCGCTTCCTTACGGGCCTTGGCAGCACCGTCCAGATCGGACGCAATCTTATTGCGCCGGTCTTCCAGCGTCTTCAGCAGCGGTTTATACGCAAATTTTGCCAATATAACAACTAATACTACAAAGTTGAGGATCTGGAACAATAACGTACCATTTAAACTAACCAATAGAATTCCCTCCCCGTCTGCAATGGATATGATCCACTGTCATGGTCTTAGAGCATGCTGACAAACGGATTGGCGAATACCAATACGATGGCGATAACGGCAGCAATAATAGGCATAGATTCAATCAAGCCTACAGAAATGAGGAAGTTAGTCAGCAGTTTGCCGCCCATTTCCGGCTGACGAGCCGTGCCTTCGAGCATCTTCGAAGCAGCGTTGCCGTCACCAATAGCAGCGCCCAGTGCGGCCAGCCCAATACCCAAGCATGCACCAAATGCAGATAATGCCAATACGATCGCTTTTTCCATAATTATAAACCCTCCTAAATATCGTTTGTGTACGGATACAATGACGCCATCCTAGTCTTCAGCAAAAGACGGAGCTAAATAGGATGTCGTCAAAATCGTAAAAATAAACGCCTGTATCAGGCCGATTACCAGACTGAATGTAATCCAGATCATGGGAATGCCTACAGGCACGAGGAAGTTTAAAACTTCCAGCAGAATTTCGCCGGCCAGGATATTGCCGAACAGACGGAATGACAGCGTCAGCGGTTTGGTAATTTCTTCCATCAGGTTAATGACTACGAATGGCGCAAAGGGCTTGAAAAAGTGTTTGAAATGCTTTTTAAAGCCCTGATTCTTCAATGCCATAAAATGCACCAAAAATGAAGAAACCAAGGCCAGCGCAACGGTCGTATTCAAGTCATTTGTCGGCGATGCCAGGATATGAGGACTGGGCAAAAGTCCCAGCTCATTGGAGAACAGAATAAAGAAGAACATCGTCAGCAAAACCGATACGACTTGTCCATACTTAGGTCCCAGGTTTGCCTTGAACTGGGACAGCAGTGCTTCTACGACAATTTCCATCGCGTTTTGCAGTCCCGAAGGGACCATAGCCCGCCCGCGGGTTGCGCAGACCGTTACAATAATAACCAGGGCGGCTACGAGCCAGGTCATCATCAGCGTATCCAGGTTGACATTCATTCCCAGGAGCTGTACGACTACATGATGTCCTGCATGTAATTCCATATGCTACTACCTCCTTTCTTGCGAATTATGAAGATATCGGAACAGCGCATCTGCTACGATAACCAGTCGATACGACAGGATACCGGCAGCTGCCGCACCAATAGAAACAGCAGGAATCTGGGAAAGCACACCAAGTACCAGGGCCACTGTCAGCAGCCGCAGAACAGCACCGCCGCGAATGAAGGCGACAGCCTGCTGCGGCGGCAGGCGCAGGGCCCGGGCCGAACGGCTGCTCAGCATCACAAAATACAGGATGTTAATCCCGCTTCCTATACACCATCCCAGGGCATACGAAAACTCTCCCATCGCCGCAAGCACTGCCGTACCGATGCAGGTCAGACCAGCCAGCTTGCATATCGTTGCCTTGACATAGGTTATGAATTCTTCCATCGTCCCTCCTGCGCGTTATGGTCAGAGGAATGACGGGAATCGCCGTCTATACTGGACAACACCCGCTTGTACAATGACCAGAATCCGCTAACTGCACCTAAGAGGGAACAGAAAATCAGTCCCCACGGCGACGTACCCAGCACTTCGTCCAGCCACTTCCCCAAAAACACGCCTGTGCAGATGCACACAAACAGCGTCATTCCCAGAGAACCGGCTACGACAACGGCGTTCAAGAGAGTACCTCTCGTTGACCGTTCATCAGGGGCAGTTGAATCGTGTTGCTGTTTCTTTTTCATACACATTGCCCCCTGTGATGACAAAAACCATAATAGGCATAATAACAAACATACTATATTCTATACGTCGTTTTCATAC
>NZ_CATWFF010000084.1 GCF_958350005.1 uncultured Megasphaera sp.
GTATACAGTATTTATTGCGAGTATTGTGTATACACAGTACCTTTCTCTTGTAATGTTTCTCCAGTTTGTTATAATTAAAAATACAGTGACTAGACGTATGTAGGTTGGGTTGCTGAGTACATATTGTTACTTGAGTATGCAGGAGGGTATTTCCATGAAAAAAATTCGTTCGGTTTTAGTTGCCAACCGCGGGGAAATTGCCATCCGTGTGTTCCGGGCCTGTAATGAGCTGGGAATCCGCACGGTTGCCATTTACTCCAAAGAAGATTCGCTGTCTCTGCACCGTTTCCGTGCTGATGAATCCTATTTAGTCGGTGAAGGCAAGAAACCGGTTGACGCGTATTTGGATATAGAAGACATTATCCGCATCGCCCATGAACATGACGTCGACGCCATCCATCCGGGCTACGGCTTTCTGTCGGAAAATGCAGATCTGGCTAAACGATGCGAAGAAGAAGGCATTATCTTCATCGGCCCGAAAGTAGAACACCTCATCATGTTCGGCGATAAGATCAACGCCCGCATTCAGGCCAAAAAAGCCGGTATTCAGTATATTCCCGGCAGTGACGGCCCAGTCATGAATTATGCAGAAGTAGAAAAATTCGCCAAAGAAGTGGGCTTCCCCATTATGCTCAAAGCCGTCAACGGCGGCGGCGGCCGGGGCATGCGCATGGTCAGCCGCATGGTCGATCTGCGCGAAGCCTATGACCGGGCAAAATCGGAAGCGAAGCTTGCTTTCGGCAGTGATGAAATTTATCTGGAAAAATGCATCGTCAATCCGAAGCACATTGAAGTACAGATTATGGGGGATGAACACGGCAATGTCATTCACCTGTTTGAACGGGACTGCTCCATTCAGCGGCGTCATCAGAAAGTCGTAGAAATTGCGCCGGCTTTTGCTCTGCCGCTGCAGCTCCGTCACGACATCTGTAACGCAGCCATCAAACTGATGAAGAACGTCAACTACGTCAATGCCGGGACTGTCGAATTCCTGGTTACGCCGGACGGCAACTTCTATTTCATCGAAGTCAATCCGCGCGTACAGGTTGAACATACGGTTACGGAAATGATCACGGGCATCGACATCGTTCAGACTCAGATCAAAGTTGCCGAAGGATATGCTCTGGACAGCGATGAAATCGGCATTAAATCCCAGGATGATGTTCGCTGCCTGGGCAATGCCATCCAGTGCCGTATTACAACGGAAGATCCCATGAATCACTTCATGCCTGATTCGGGCAAGATCATGGTATACCGCAGCGGCGGCGGTTTCGGCGTCCGTCTCGACAGCGGCAATGCCTATACAGGCGCTATCATTACGCCGTACTACGACTCCCTTCTCGTCAAAGCTACGACCTATGCCCTGACCCATAAAGAGGCAGTGCAGAAAATGCTGCGCACTCTGAAAGAATTCCGTATCCGCGGCGTCAAGACCAACATTGGCTTCCTCATTAACGTACTGAAAGAACCGTCCTTCGTCGACGGCTCGTATAACGTCAACTTCATTGACGATCATCCGGAACTGTTCAACCTTCCTGTCGTACAGGACCGGGGCACGAAACTCCTGAAATACATTGGCGATACGACGATCAACGGCTATGCTGACGCAGGTCACCAGGACAAGCCGGCCTTTGATGCCATGGAAATGCCGCAGCCTGTTGCCGGTGATTTCCCGTCTGGTACGAAACAGCTCTTTGATTCCATGGGAGCAGAAAAATTCTCCCAGTGGATTCTGGACCAGAAGAAAGTCCTCTTTACGGATACGACCATGCGTGATGCCCATCAGTCCCTGCTGGCAACGCGGGTCCGCACTATCGACATGCTCCGCGTTCTGGAACAGGCTTCCAAAAAGCTGCCAGGCTTTTTCTCCTATGAATGCTGGGGCGGCGCTACCTTCGACGTAGCCTATCGCTTCCTCTATGAAGATCCGTGGGAACGGCTCCGTCAGATGCGGGAAAAAGCACCGAACATTCTGCTGCAGATGCTCATTCGCGGCGCCAACGCCGTCGGCTATACGAGCTATCCCGACAACGTCGTCAAGAATTTCGTCGAATTGTCGGCGAAAAACGGCATCGACGTATTCCGCATATTTGACAGCCTGAACAGCCTGGACAACATGTACGGCACCATCCAGGCCGTCCGTGAAACCGGCAAAATCGCCGAAGTTGCTCTGTGCTACACCGGAGACATTCTCGACGCATCGCGGACGAAATACAACCTTGACTACTATGTCAAGATGGCCAAGGAACTGCAGAACGCCGGCGCCAACATCCTGGCCATCAAGGATATGGCGGGCCTGCTGAAGCCGGAAGCAGCATATCGCCTCGTAAGCGCTCTGAAAGATGCTGTTGACCTGCCGGTTCACCTCCATACTCATGACGGTTCCGGCAATGCCGTAGCTGCTCTGAGCCGTGCTGTCGATGCCGGCGTCGATATTGTCGATGTCGCTTACTCGGCTATGGCCGGCGGCACGAGCCAGCCCAGCATGAGCACCCTGTACTATGCTCTGAGCGGCAAAGACCGTCAGCCTGACATGAACGTAGACGCCATGGAAGAAATGTCCCGCTACTGGGCAACAGTTCGTCCGTACTACAAAGGCGTCGACAAGGCTGAACCGTACCCGAACACGGAAGTATACCAGCATGAAATGCCGGGCGGCCAGTTCTCCAACCTCCGTCAGCAGGCTAAAGCTGTAGGCCTCGGCGACAAATGGAACGACATTAAAAAGATGTATCACACCGTCAATATGATGTTCGGCGATATTATCAAAGTAACGCCGTCTTCCAAAGTTGTCGGCGATATGACCCTGTTTATGGTACAGAACAACCTGACCGAACAGGACGTATACGACAAGGGCGACGTCCTCGACTTCCCGCAGTCCGTTGTCGAATTCTTTGAAGGCCGCATTGGCATTCCCTACCAGGGATTCCCGGAAAAACTGCAGAAGATTATCCTCAAAGGCCGCAAGCCTCTGACGGAACGTCCGGGCAAGAGCCTGGCTCCTGTCGACTTCGAAGCAGTTCGCAAGAAACTGTCCGATGCCGGCTATAAGCACGGAGACGAAGATGTAAACGCTTACTGCCAGTACCCGAAAGTCTTCAAAGACTACAACGAAAAGGTTAAACTCTACGGTGATGTCAGTGTACTGGATACGCCGACCTTCTTCTTCGGCATGAAGAAAAACGAAGAAATTCACGTAGAAATTGAAAAGGGCAAAGATCTGGTCATTACGATGATCAACATCAGCGATCCTGATGAAAGCGGCGTCCGGACGATTACGTTCCTGTTCAACGGCGTAGAACGGGAAATTCAGGTTCAGGACAAGAGCGTCGACATGAAGACCGTTACGCGCCGCAAAGCGGACCCGTCCAAACCGGGCGATATCGGCGCTACCCTGTCGGGATCGGTCGTCAAAGTCCTCGTTTCCAAGGATCAGAAAGTCAAGAAAGGCGACGACCTGGTCGTAACGGAAGCGATGAAGATGGAAACGACCATTACTTCGCCTATTGACGGCACAGTCGGTGAAATCTACGTCACCAAGGGACAGGCCATTATCAGCGGCGACTGCCTCCTGGAAATACGGGAATAACAAACTGCCTGCATACAAACAACTGCATAGTGATACGTATATGTAAAACAACAGAGAACGAGGCATGTCCTTGTTCTCTGTTGTTTTGTCTTTTTCTGAAAAATGCGAAAAAACAGAAAAAATAAAAATAAATGTCGGAATGGGCTCAAAAATGTCGGAATGGAGTAGAAAATAATTTTCAAATATGATACACTGTCAATGTATTTTTTGGTAAAGAGTATTAATATCCTATGAATTCCGCTGCGAAGGGAGATTGTCATGAAACATTCATCACGGTATGGCCTGTTGGCCTGCGCTGTCCTGACCTGGATATCCATGCCTGTACTGGCAGAAAGTCCAGCAGGGGGGGAGCAAAATGTAACTACAAAGGACGTCGTCGTCGAAGCCAGTGCGGCTAAGGAAGCTGCCAAGTACGAAAGCCAGTCTACGACGATTATCACCAAAGAAGATATTGAAAAGAAACAGGCCAAGTCCCTGGAAGACGTTATCTTTTCCGAAACGGGCGTAACGAGAACCGTTGACGCTATGGGCCGTGTGGGCATTGCCATCCGCGGCGCTGACCCGCGGCATACCCTCATGCTCATCGACGGCCAGCCCGTCATGGGGAGCGAATCGAAGTACATGGGCGGCAGTGACGAAGCCATGCGCATTGGTGCCGAAAACATCGAACGCATCGAAATCATCCGCGGTGCAGCCACGGCCAAGTACGGCCCTGATGCCATTGGCGGCGTCATCAACATCATCACCAAGGCTCCGGCGGATCATCCGACGTTCCAGATGAATGCCGAAGCCCGCTATCACGATCATGAAGGGACCGATGAAAATAAGAATACCTGGCCGAGCAACTACTATATGCGTGCTGATTCCGGGAAAATCGGCAACGTGAAGTTCAGCGTCTTCGGCAGCAAGCGGGAAGTCATGCCGGTCTACTCCAGCGAACGGGGCTATAAAAAAGGCGAAAGCTGGTACTTTGAAGACTTTAAGCCGTCTCTGCGCTACTATGGCGATGTGAAAAACATCGGTGCTACTGGCGAAGTAGAAATTAATAAAAATAATAAAATTGCCTTCCGCGTTATGAGCGAAAAAGAAGACATGGAGCGCCGCAATAAATCTGGTCAGGGAGTGGATGCTCTCTTGGAATCGATGCAGATCTTCAAGCGCAATGTCGACCGCGACACGTACGCCCTGTCCTACACGGGCCGCAACGACAAGCACGACTGGAAAGTCGACGTCAACTACGGAAAAATGAAGGAAACGGACACGACGTCTACGACCTACTATGGCGCAGGCCACGACCAGTACAGCGGTAAAAACACCTTGGCTGCTGTGGACTGGCTGGAACATAAGCAGCTCGACGTAAACGCCACCATGAACACCCAGGTCAACGACCAGCACCTCCTGACCTATGGCATTGGCTACACCGATGAACGGGCTGACGGGACGCGACTGAAAAATGCTCCCAAGACTTGGGTCAAAGGTATTGATCCCTGGGCCTATGACAGCTCGTTATGGGTACCTACAGGAGCTACTGAACCGGACTCTAAGGTACATAACTACCTTTTCAAGCAAACCGATAAAGGCTTGATTTGGGATAAGGCGGCAGAATACTATGGCAGTAAGATCCCGGCCTTTACGCAGGAAGATGCAGCAGCTATTAAATCAATAGTGCCATTTATAGTATCTAATGGACCAGATGTTATTAGCATGGATCTTTCTCAATTAGGCGTAGGATCGAATTGGACAGGCGATGCAGCATTACAGAAAAAATTTGAAGAGTTCAACAACTTGTTAAAGACGCAGAATAAAGACTACCTGACTCATGGAGATGCAACACTTATATATAAAGCGTATCCTGTATTAGGGTATTATGGTCTGATGGATACCTATGGACAGGATACAAATATCAAATATGATGGTAAATACTATGGCCAGGGATTTGAAGAACGGGAAAATCAGGTAGCTGGCGGCGAAGCGCGCATTCAGCGCCGCCACGCCTTCATTCAGGATACGTGGCAGGTCAATGACAATACGATTCTGACGCCAGTCCTGCGCATCGATAACAGCGACCTCTTTGGCAGTGAAGTGACGGCTAACCTGGGCATGACCCATAATCTCGGCGGCAATCCTCATCGCCGTTTGAAAATCAATGCCGGCACCGGCTATGCCGAACCGGGCATGGGCGAGCTCTACTACAACTGGGAAATGTTCGGCAGTGCCGGCGGCAGTCAGTACGGCTGGTACTGGATTGGCAACCCGAACCTGCAGCCTGAAAAATCGGTAAACTTCGATATTTCCGTAGAAGGCGAAAACAACAAGACCTATGCCAAGGCCTCGGTGTTCCACAACGTCATTGACGATTACATGACGTCCTACTTCATGGGACAGCTCATTGACTTCAACCAGTTCGGGTCGTCCTATGTAACCAATGCCGACCGCATTTACAGTTTCAAAAATATCGGCAAAGCCGAAATCACCGGCTTTGAAGCGGAAATTCAGCAGAAGTTCAATGACAAATGGTCGGCTAAACTGGGCTACGCCTGGCTCCACGCCATCAACAAGAGCGATCCCGACATGCCGCGGCAGCTCCTGGACCGGCCACAGCATAAAGTCGATATCAGCCTGAACTACGAAGACAAGGCCCATGGCTGGCGTGCCGCCCTGTGGGGAGACTACTACATCCACATGCTGGACAGCAACAGCGTTTCTACTGCCTTTACAAAGGACGATATCGATGCCAACGGCAACTGGAAGAAGAAAGACTTTAATTACCAGAAAAAGACCTTTGGCATTTGGAACTTCATGGTCGAAAAGGACTTCGGCAAGGATATGACTGCCTACATTGGCATTGACAACCTCTTCAACCACCGCGATGACGACCGGGCGTACCAGGATCGGACGTACCGCATTGGCGCCAACATCAAATTCGGCTACGACGGCAAGGCCGCTGCTGAAAAAGCCGCGGACAAGGCAGCCGGCAAGACCGAAAAAACGGCCGACGCCATCGCTGATAACGGGACAGTCATCATCAATCAGAGCGACTGGTTCCTCACTCGTCCGTCCGACAAAGACCTGGGCCGCAAGAAAGGCGACGTCGCCCTCATTGGCGATTACCGCGTTCGTTCCAACATGTGGGGCGGCCAGGATAATGCTGCCATGTCGCTGACTACGACCGGTGCAGCTGACCAGGCCACGACGGACAACATGAAAGATACGCCCGATCATGGCCTGGAACAGCGCCTGCGCCTGGGCGTAGATGCCCAGATCGGCGACAATACGAACCTCCTCGTCCAGGGTTCCAGCGGCAATACCATCGACACGATGTACCGCAAAGCGGAAAAACGGGGTCTCCACGACGCCCGCCTCGACCGGGCCGAACTGAGCCAGAAAGCTAATAAATGGGATTTCACCGTAGGCCGCCTGACTGAAAAAATGGGCGTCACGGGCTACTGGTTCGGCAAAGAATACGACGGTGCCCGCATTACCTGGACAGACAGCAAGAACCAGATTCGCATTGGCTACGGTGATTTCAGTCACAGCACGGGCATTACGGACTCGGCATACAGTCATCAGGAAACAGCCCTTATCAGCCGGTCAGCTACCTTAGCAGAATTATTAGGTATCTATCCAGGTGTAGGTGAAAAGGGTAGTCTTGCCGGCCAATCCACGCGGTATCCAGATGGCGTACCCTCTGATGCCTGGAAAGATCAGCCCCTCAATTATCTGGAAAAATGGAATCATGCCGGCCAAACCCAACAGCCTGATGGTACCTGGATTCAGACTAAGAGTGATCTGGAAGTGGCTAACGAACGCTTGGGGATCGTACAGGAACTCAATTCCATGCTCATTAAAGTATCCCAATCTTATCCCAGTGCTGCTCAAAGTGATATGAAGGGTGGTGACTGGTACATACATGATTTCTTGACCGACACTGATTCCAAAGGTGCAAATGGGGACTGCGCAGGAACAAACGTTGCCTTTAGTGGTAGTAGCTATAATCAAACGATCACTATTCCAGTTTACAAGGATGGCGAGGTAGCAAAAGAACAACTTTTCGTAGTTGATAGATCAGGCGCTCCCGGCCTCCGTAGTTATGGCTCTCTTGCCGATAAAAGCTGGGCCCAAATGCTGGATACGACGGCTGACGCTGACTACGGCACCGTTGGGAAGCGGAATATTTATGAATATTTAGGGTCTGTATACGAGGCTGTACAGAAGCAATATGAAGGTACAGGTACGACTCCCTTTGTGGATACAGAGGGAAAGACCTTGAGTAAAGATGCCGCGTTGGATTCTTTATTTACTCAGTTTGTCGGCCAGCAATTTACAGCAGATCCTCAGAATCCGAATGTACCTACGAGTGACACCACGATACCTGGAAGCGTGCTTAAAGGTTTCTTCAAGGTAATGCAAGCAAAATTTGATCCTCTTAATGGGGCACAAGTTCCTATTGGCTCGCTGCCTTTGAGTATCACCGTAGTTGGGACGGAACTGAAACACGACGTCATTCCGGCTATCGACAGGGCTGCCTTTGCCCAGTTCCGCCACAAATTCAGCGATGACTTCGGCGTCGCTGCCTGGTACCTGCGCTCCTTTGGCGAACAGTACCACAAGAGCGGCATGCTCCAGAATGCCGACCAGTCCTGGGGCACCTACGACCAGGATATGGACGTAGCCAGCGTCTTTGGCCTGGGCGCGCAGTGGAAGCTGGGCCAGTCCCGCCTGTCCTTTGACTGGGGCGTCAACTACTCCGATACAGGCCGGTACTTCAACGGCGGCCGCGACGAATATGGCCGCTACACTGGCGGCGGCTCGGCACCGCGCTTCTGGGTACTCCGCGCCGACATTGGCAATGCCGATACAGACGTACCAGGCAGCTGGAATGCCTTTGCCGATTACAAGTACTTCCAGCACGGCTCCTTCTTCGGAGGCAATGGGACCGAAGCCCTGCCGGACCGCTACCTCGACGGCATTCGCTCCTTCACCCTCGGTGCAGGCTACGTACCGGCCAAGAACTTCCTCCTCGAAGCGTTTTACACCTTCGGCGCCAAGTCCACAGGTCAGCGCGATACGCTCCACGGCTCGGAAAGCTTCGAACTGGGCGATTATACCCGCATCCAGGCAACATACAAGTTCTAAGTTGTTGATACCAGCCCCATCCGGCCGAACTCATACAATACGAAATCTCCTTTCTCCGGCCGGAAAGGCTGTATCATACATAAGCAAGACCCCTGGGATGACCTCTGTATCAGATGGGTATCCCAACTAGACTTCACTGTGCGCCAACGGGAGCAGGAACATGCTGTCTCGCTGCCGCATGGGGAAGGACTGCGCTAACACCAGGGCCTCCCGGCTTCGTACATACGACGACACAATCTCCCTTTTTCTCCGGGACGCCCTGTGTGATAGATAAGACAAACCACCGCAGCAGACAGTATGCTAC
>NZ_CATWFF010000085.1 GCF_958350005.1 uncultured Megasphaera sp.
GAATATATGTTCTGATTTTGTATTGACAAAACACATGTTCGCCGATATAATAAAACCATCAGCAAACATGTGTTTGTAAAACGTTTGTTTTGACTGTAAGGAGCGTTTACCCATGAATATTGTAACAGCAAATAAAAAAATACTGCTTCTGTTCCTGCTGGTACTGGGAATTATCGGTACCCAGTCGGGATGGAACTATCAGAAAGAATCGACGTATATTACCGTATCAGTACAGCAGGGCGATACCCTCTGGAATCTGGCTTCCTTGTCGGCAGAAACGGACAGAGACATCCGCAGTGTCGTTCAGGACATCATCGAATCCAACCATCTTCAGGATAATGCCGATATCTATCCCGGCCAGGTATTGAAAATCCCCGTAGATGCGCAGCATGAAACCGCCGTCCGTCAGCAGCTGGCACAGACCCACTATATGCCGGAGTAGGAATTCCCTGCGTATGGCTGCTGCAGCGGCAGTACGGCAGTACAGCATGGTCCATAGTAAAACATGATAATACATATATAGATAAACCAACGTGCCTGCATTAGGAAATGGCTCCTTAGTGCAGGTACGTTTTTTTGCGTTGTACAGGTATGCCATATATTATACTCCACATCAGGCTGAACTCTTGACTTCTCTTCGTAATTACTGGACAATAAGAATACATACATGTGACCCAAACAGGAGGATGAACAGATTGAATAAACAGCAGCTGGCTGCCAAGATCTGGTCTGCAGCCAATCGAATGCGTTCCAAAATTGAAGCCAATGAGTATAAAGACTATATACTGGGCTTTATCTTTTATAAGTACCTGTCAGAAAAAGAAGTCCAGTATCTGAAAAAAGAAGGAAATACCGATGAAATGATTAAGGAATATGTTACGGAAGAACATCCGGATATAGTGAAGTACCTGCAGAACAATCTGGGGTACTGCATTACTTATGAAAATCTCTTTTCCACCTGGATTGCCAGCAGAAATGATTTTTCCATTGATAATGTAAAGACCGCCCTGTCGGCATTTAGCCGTCTTATCAGTCCATCGCATAAAAAGGTATTTGAAAAGATTTTCCTCACTCTGGAAACAGGCCTTTCCAAGCTGGGCGATAAGGCCAGCACACAGACCAAAGCGGCGAGTGACCTTATTCACCTAATTAACGAAATCCCCATGGGTGCCAAACAGGATTATGATACGCTGGGTTTTATTTATGAATACCTCATTTCCAATTTTGCATCCAATGCCGGGAAGAAGGCCGGTGAATTCTATACGCCTCATGAAGTATCGGCCCTCATTGCCGATATTGTGGCCCAGCACTTGAAAGACCGGGAAGAAATTACCATTTATGACCCGACCAGTGGTTCCGGATCCCTCCTTATTACCATCGGTCAGGCTGTGTCCCGCTATATGAAAGCGGCAGAAGGAAAAGAGTTTTCACAACGGGTAAAATACTATGCCCAGGAATTGAAGGAAAATACATTCAACCTGACCCGTATGAATCTGGTCATGCATGATATTCCGGCCAGCAATATTATTGCCCGCAACGGCGATACGCTGGAAGAAGACTGGCCCTATTTCGATGATGACGATCCGGCAGGGACCTATGACCCTCTGTATGTCGATGCTGTTGTGTCCAATCCTCCCTATTCGCAGGCCTGGAATCCGGATGGAAAAGAGTCTGATCCCCGCTATGCCCGCTTTGGCCTGGCGCCGAAATCGACAGCAGACTATGCGTTTTTGCTTCATGACCTTTTCCATATTCGGCCAGACGGTATTATGTGCATTGTCCTGCCTCATGGCGTCCTGTTCCGCGGCGGCTCAGAAGGAGAAATTCGGCGCAACCTTATTGAAGAAAATCACATTGACGCTATTATCGGTCTGCCAGCGAATATCTTCTACGGCACTGGGATTCCTACCATCATTATGGTACTTAAACAAAAGCGGGACAATACAGACGTTCTCATCATCGATGCATCCAAAGGCTTTGAAAAGGAAGGCAAAAACAATCGTCTCCGTGCGTCTGACATTCGCCGTATTGCCGATACTGTAGGAGCGCGAAAGACGATTGCCAAGTACTCCCGCACCGTACCGATAGAAGAAATTCGTGCCAATGACTACAACCTCAATATTCCCCGCTATGTCGATTCGTCCGAAGCCGCCGAAAGCTATGACATCTATGCCAGCATGTACGGCGGCGTGCCGGCCAGGGAAATCGACGCCCTCCAGCCCTGGTGGGATGCCCTGCCTGGTCTGCGGGATACGTTGTTCCAGCCGAAAGAAGGACCGTATTGTACAGCAGCTGATGGGGATTTGCCGGCTCTCATTGCAGCCCATCCGGCTGTGCAAGCTTTCAAGGCTTCCGCCAAAGCGGCTTTTGCAGATTTCCCGAAATTTCTCGACAAGGAACTGATTGTTCATCCCGAACGCGTAGATACGGCAAAAGAAGAAGGCCAGATCAGTCAGGATATCTTCCGCCGCCTCCAGTCAATTCCCCTCGTCGATGTCTATGAAGCATATCAGCTCTTCCATGACGACTGGGTTCATATTGAAACGGATCTGGAAGCCATACAGTCTCTGTCCGGCAAAAATCCGCTGGACGCGGCGCGCATGGTCGATCCGGTCTTTACGGTGAAGAAATCAGGCAGTCAGGAAACTGAAATACAAACCGGTTGGGAAGGACGAATTCTTCCTTTCGCTATGGTGCAGGACAAGAAGCTGCGTGTGGCCAAAGAAGCTATGTCGGCTATAGAACAGCGTATGGAAGACATAGCCAGTATCTATGAGGAACTGCTGGAAAATCTAACCGAAGAAGAAAAGAAGGATATTACCAATGAAGCTGGCGATGCCTTTGACTGGAAAGCCCTTGGCAAAGAGGCCAAGGCCCTGCGGAAAGAGTGGAAACAGAAACAGCCGCCAGAAGGATCGAAGGAAGCAGTCATTCTCCAGGCCGATGAACTGCAGAAAGAAGAAAAGCGGCTGAAAAAAGAAAAGAAAGTTGCCGAAGAAGCGCTCGTAGAACAGACAAAGGCGGCCATCGAATCGCTGACAGACGACGAAGTACGAGAGTTTCTGCGGGAAAAATGGATTCAGACCTTATGCCAGTCCATCGATGCCCTGCCGGAAAAGACACTGCAAACCCTGGCAGACCGTGTAGAAGACCTGGCAAAGAAGTATGCGGTTACTTTGCCGGAACTGGATCGGGAAATTGAACAGACGGAACAGGAACTGGCCCGCATGATAGATGACCTTACAGGCGATGTGTTCGATCTGAAAGGACTGGCAGCATTCAAAAAGCTCCTCACAGGTGATAATCATGAATAAAAAGAGCAAAAAACCGGCTATTCGATTCAAAGGATTCACCGATGATTGGGAACAGCGTAAGCTGGGGGAAGTTGTAAAAGAAATATCCAGAAATGATCCTTCGATAGACGCACCCATTATGATGATTACGGCGAATAATGGATTTATTGAACAGTCTGATAGGTATGCTTTTAATAATGCTGGGAAAAGTTTAAAAAAGTATATCCTTCTTAAAAGAGGCGAGCTTGCATATAATCATGGCGCATCCAAATTGCGGCCATATGGTTCATGCTTTGCACTCTCTACTGTGGAAAAAGCAAGAATACCCTTTGTTTATCACTGCTTTTCTACGATAAATCAGAATCCAGAATTTTTGTCTATAGAACTGAATGGTAAATATGTGGAAAAGCAACTTCGACGAATAGTCTCTTCCGGTGCAAGAATGGATGGACTGTTGAATATTTCTTTTGAAGAATATGTTGCAGTGTCAGTTCTTCTTCCCATTCCGAAAGAGCAAACCGCAATATCTATTTTTTTTAATACTATCGACAATCTCATCACTCTTCATCAGCGTAAGCTGGAAAAGCTCCAGATCATGAAAAAAGCACTGTTGGAAAAAATGTTTCCTAGTAAAGGACAAACAGCTCCAGACATTCGCTTCAAGGGATTTACAGACGCTTGGGAACAGCGTAAGCTGGGGGAAGTTGTAAAAGAAATATCCAGAAATGATCCTTCGATAGACGCACCCATTATGATGATTACGGCGAATAATGGATTTATTGAACAGTCTGATAGGTATGCTTTTAATAATGCTGGGAAAAGTTTAAAAAAGTATATCCTTCTTAAAAGAGGCGAGCTTGCATATAATCATGGCGCATCCAAATTGCGGCCATATGGTTCATGCTTTGCACTCTCTACTGTGGAAAAAGCAAGAATACCCTTTGTTTATCACTGCTTTTCTACGATAAATCAGAATCCAGAATTTTTGTCTATAGAACTGAATGGTAAATATGTGGAAAAGCAACTTCGACGAATAGTCTCTTCCGGTGCAAGAATGGATGGACTGTTGAATATTTCTTTTGAAGAATATGTTGCAGTGTCAGTTCTTCTTCCCATTCCGAAAGAGCAAACCGCAATATCTATTTTTTTTAATACTATCGACAATCTCATCACTCTTCATCAGCGTAAGTTTATTTTTTAAATAAGGAGGCTATATCATGAATGCAGACATGGGCAAAAACGAAGTATTTGTAAATTATTATGCAAAATGGATTCATGTGTACAAAGAAGGGGCCGTGCGGGACGTGACGATGAATAAATATCGCATGACTCTTTCGTGGGTGAAAAAATTAGCCCCTGATCTGCAGATTCAGGACATGACGCGGATGGCATACCAGCAAATTCTCAATGACTATGCTGCTGTCCATGAGAGGCAGACTACGCTGGATTTCCATCATCATTTGAAATGTGCCGTTCTGGATGCTGTAGATGACGGACTGATTGCCCGCGATCCTACGCGCAAGGCAATCATCAAAGGAAAGACGCCGCGGGAGAAAAAGAAAAAATATTTGAACCAGTTTGAACTGCATCGCTTGTTGACTCATCTTACGCTAGGCGATTCTGTCAGTTGGGACTGGCTGATCTGGCTTATTGCCAAGAGCGGCCTTCGCTTTTCAGAGGCGCTGGCTATGACGCCCGATGATTTTGATTTCAGCCGGCAAATGATTTCTGTAAACAAGACATGGGATTATAAAGGAAGCGGCGGATTCCTGCCTACAAAAAATCAGTCCTCTGTACGGACGATTCAGATGGACTGGCAAACCATGACACGCTTTGCAGCGTTGCTGAAAGGCCGACCCGGTCAGGAACCGTTCTTCGTCCGCGGCAGAGCTCATAATTCTACAGCTAATGCCATTTTAAGCCGACATTGCCGGCAGCTGGGTATTCCGGTTATTTCCATTCATGGACTGCGGCATACTCATGCGTCATTGCTCCTGTTTGCCGGTGTATCTATTGCCAGCGTTGCCCGCCGCCTGGGCCATGCCAGCATGACGACAACGCAGAAAACATATCTGCACGTCATTCGGGAACTGGAAAGCCGGGATATTGATACGGTCATGCGCTTCCTGTCCAGCCTGGGGTAAGAGCAATACCTTTCGGTGCCTTGTATCCTGTAAATCATCATTGCACATGGCAAACTGTATACGGTACAATACAGACAATAGATATAAGTTGAAAATTCTCAAAAGGATGATAGCGTATGATGATAAAAACGGGATTTGAACAGGCCATGGAAATTGCTGTTAAGATGAAGAATCAGTTTATTTTCGATATGGCAAAAATGGAAGGGAACACGGCAACGTTCGAACAGGTAGAAACCATTGCCGAAGGCATTTCTGTCGGCGGTCTGACGGTTGGAGAAGTGGAACAGGTAGCCGGCATCACCAAAGGATGGAACCGAATGCTGGACATGGTGAAACATAAAACATTTGCCGTTACGAAAGATACTGCATGCTATCTGAACAGGCTTATAGCGGCAAATGAAAACTATAACGGATTGGGAGGATTTCGCGTACGCGGTGTTCGTATTACCGGCACGGGGTATATTCCCCCTCGAGCCAGTGAGCTGGACCAGTGCTGGAAAACGATGATGGAGACGTTGGAAAACTTTCCGGCAGATACACAGGCGATGTACCTGTACATGAGTATGGCTCGAAATCAATTCTTTGGTGATGGGAATAAGCGGACTGCCCTGACCATGATGAATGGATTACTCATTGCCAATGGCTATGCACCGGTTACGGTTTCCCGCAAAGAAAACAGCGAATACCGCCGTATTTTAATCAATTATTATGAACATCCCGAAAACAATCAGGACGCGTTTTTTGCATTTTTGACGAAAAAGCAGAAAGATATTTTAACGTATTGGGGATATGAAGAAGAAATGACGAATTGGGAGGTTGCGCCTACTAAAGAGATGGATACTGACGCCAACGTTGTCCGAACGAAAAAGATTGAAAGAGAACACAGCATTGATGACGTGAAGTAACCGAGTATTGCTATGCCAAAATGGGGACCGACAGCATATAGTATGCCTGCCAGTCCCCATTTCTATCTCGTAAAAGCTAACCGTTACGTATTCCGGGATTCCATGACATCTTCCACAGAGTCACAGGTCTTACTGCGATTACAATGATGATTTACATCGTCAAGAGATTTCAATTATTACTGTGATTGGCCCTTAAAAGTCATCAGTAGATCGCAGGGCAACTCCGATTAGCGAGGTAACAAGGATGCCGCCTTTGATGATGAATTTATCCTTATATTGTGAGACAGCCAGTCGTTCCAGAAAACGTTCCATCATGTAAATGCGGATCAGGATTCTGGCATCTGCATGATTTTTCTGAGCCAGATTTTTTATTCGGCCTTTTAATTGGGCAGGGGTGAATTTCATTACAGGAGTACCTCCATATACTGACGGATCAGCTTTTCGACGCGAAAAAAGGGTGCATATTTCATGAGCCGGTTCAAGTCTTTATCTGTTCGTTTTACGTAGTTTTTTACAGCAGACTGAAAGTCTTGAATTTCAAAGCTGCTGCGGTTACGCACCAGATCGCAGATGGTACGCTCTAAATCATAGATAGGAATCAGATGTCCGAAAGAATTTCGTACCATCATTCTGCCAATTGGCAGTAATTCCTTTTTCACAGTAAACACTTTGATGCCTGATTCTTTCAGATTTCTGGTATTATAACCGGAATAAAGGGTAATTGTCTGCTGCATAGGCTCACGATCAGTCAAGCCGTGATAAAAGAGAGCTTCGTCGTGAGAAAATACAGCTTTGGGACAACGCCGATGCAGGACAAAAGCCTCATCTTTCCATGCTTCTGGAGAAAGATAGATGCCATGAGCAATTTTTTCAAAGTGGTTTATTCGAATAAAGCGGTAAAACTCATCCTTCTTAATACCACCTTTTAGGGCGGTATTGGTGAGAAGCATGCCTGAGTCATCAACAAAATTTAAAATTTTATCCATAGCAATCACCAACTTTCATGCTTATATTATAAATAAAATAAGCATAAACGTCGAGAAAAACGATGATATGAAGCAATGCGTATTGCCATGCCAAAACGGGGACTGACAGCATATAGTATGCCTGCCAGTCCCCTGTTTTGTGTCGTATCATTCAGGCTTTATGTATTCCGCGATTCCATGACATCTTCCACAGAGTTGCAGGTCTTACTGCAATTACAATGATGATTTACATCGTCAAGGGATTTCAACGTCTCAAACTCGCCATCTTCGTCGAGTAAGGAAAGAACGCCCCAGTCAAAATAACTGGTAAAAGCCAGCTGCCTTTTACTTTTTAGAAGTAAGCGAAATTCTTTGATATAGGCAGGAAGATTTTCTTCCAGATATATGCCAAATGAACCCGTAAATTCAAAATCGGCTTCATCAAAAGACTGGGACTTTATAGAAATATCTGTTATGGAATCACCTTTCAGGTAAGAAAATAACAGTTGTAAGTTGTCCATAGAACTATTTTCGTTTTTATAATACAATCTTTTGGGTATGCGATTTTTGGATATACAAACAGAGCTGGATTCACTGTAGCTGATTTCAAAGGCTCCACGGTCCGTGATTATAACAAGTACATTATCGAATTCAACTGTCAATGAATCGTGGTTTACAGGAGGAAGCAAACAAGGTGGGGATACGGTAGTTACCTCCTGAATCGCAGCACCTATGAGTCCGATACGATGGATGTATTCGTTTAGTTGGTCGGGATTCTGTATGACAGGAGCACTCCAGTCATGCACAGAGAATTCCTTTTTAAAATCATCGGTACCTCTTAATGTCTGGATATGATATGTTTTAATGAACTGTTCCGTTGTATTCATACATAGTTCCTCCTTTGTTCAACATCGTTCAGCCTTTCTGCGTGTGCTTTTTTGTTTTATTGTACATGATTTTTACTGCGTACATCCAGTGTTTTGGTTCTTCAAAATAACTATATTGCCTCCTTGGCCATTATGCGTATAATGAGTATATGAAGCAGATTAAAGAAAGGGAAAAGGGTGGTAATATGGAAAAGGTAATGTATCCGGCATGTTTTTATCCTTGCGAGGACAAAAAAGGTGCTTATACGGTTACAGTGCCAGATCTTCCTGGGTGTGTAACTGAAGGGGACACGTTAGAGCAGGCTATTGAGATGGCGGTAGATGCCGCTTCTGGCTGGGTATTAGATGAATGGGAGGACAACGACCCGATTCCTAAGGCCAGCAGTATTGAAGATATTACCCCGGACAGTGAAGATGGGTTTGTTAGTCTGCTGGTTTTAGATATAGATGCCTATGCAGAAAAGAATGGCGTTAATTTCTTCCAGGCATTATAAGATGCGTTGTTAGATATATTTAAAAAGCAACACATAGGTAGTGTTTAACGCTAGTGAGGCAGGTACATGGCTATTTCATATAGCAATGATGTACCTGTTTTTTATTTGTACTTTATAGTTGATAATAGCTTTGTGAAAGTTGTTGTTCTTTTGGGTAGAGCCGTAGTATTATAGCAG
>NZ_CATWFF010000086.1 GCF_958350005.1 uncultured Megasphaera sp.
GGTATCAGCACATGGATCATATTGATGATAAGATTTTAACAATTTTAAAACGCAACGGGAAAGCTTCGGCAACGGAAATCAGCAAAGTTGTCGGATTGTCCATTCCTGCTGTAGCAGAACGAATCCGCAAGATGGAACATGCCGGCATCATTGAAGGGTACGGTGCGAAGATTAGCCGCCGGAAAACAGGCTATAATGTGACGGCCTTCGTTATGGTAAATCTGGAACGGGCCGGCGATGTAGAAGAATTCCGGGAAAAAATCGTTCAGTTCCCTCAGGTTCTGGAGTGCCATCACGTCGTTGGCGCCTTTGACTATCTTCTGAAAGTATTGGTTAAAACGCCGGATGACCTGGAAAAATTCCTTATGGATGAACTGAATGAAATTCCGACCGTTACGTCGTCACAGACGTTTATGTGCCTGTCGACGCTGAAGGAAGAATGGAATGTGTAAGGTCTGGTAAGGTGCGAAAAGGGGGGTGCTGCAGCTGGTTGGATTTGCAGCAACCCCCTTTTTTGTATTTATCAAAGAAATGAGTTTAGCCCAGATAGGTATATTGAGTTAAAACGAGCCTTCTTTTACCTGGCCGTTAATGGTAAGGACATGAACCTGCCAGGGAAGATGTTTGCCGCTTTGCGCCAGGGCCTTTTGGGCTGCCAGCTCCAGGCCGCCGCAGCAGGGTACTTCCATGCGGACGACCGTCACATCGGCAATGGCATTTTGTCTGATAATTTCTGTCAGCTTTTCGGCATAGTCTGTTTCATCTAATTTGGGACAGCCAATGAGCGTAATGGCATTTTTCATGAAATCTTCATGAAACGAAGCGTATGCATAGGCTGTGCAGTCTGCAGCAATAAGCAGATGGGCTCCGTCGAAGTATTCCGTTTTGACAGGGACCAACTTAATTTGTACAGGCCACTGACGGAGCTGCGACGGCCCTTTTTTCGGGCACGATGAGGCGGACTGTGTCGGTGCAGACGGTGTCACCGTGCGGGCCTGACTGCCAGGACAGACCGGCTTTTTATATTCCCGTCCCTGGGCTTTCATGTTGGCTTTTACTGCTTCTTCGTCATAAGCGACTGTGTCCTTTTCGATGAAACTGATGGCGTCAGTCGGACAATGGGGCAGACAGTCTCCCAGGCCGTCGCAGTAATCGTCGCGCATGAGCCGGGCTTTTCCTTCTACGATGGCAATGGCTCCTTCATGACAGGCTGCTGCACAGGCGCCGCAGCCATTGCAGGCATCGGTATCAATGTGAATAATTCGTCGGATCATACAGGGACCTCCTTGTCAGAACATAGATTAGTAGTGAGTATAGTATACAGGCTGGGACTGCCTGTGTCCGTTGTTTTTACAACACGAGAGGAATCAAATGAATACGTATGTATCTGCATTATGCCAATCTCCGCTGTGTACAGGAATGGCGCCGGACGAAATTGCTGCCTTGTGGAATGACCTGCGCTCCCATCGCCGCCAGTACAGGAGAGGAGAATTTATATTTTTTGCCGGCCAGGAAATACGGCAGCTGGCTGTTGTGCTGTCCGGTACGGTACATCTTGTACAGGAAGATTACTGGGGAAACCGCAACATTCTCGCCCAGGTTCGGTCAGGGGCCATGTTTGCCGAAGCCTTTGCCTGTCTGCCTCACTGCCGGTCTACTGTCGATGCCCTGGCCGTAGACGATGTGGAACTTATCGCCATTGACGTGGCCAGTATCTTGTCAGGCCGAACTGTTCCGGAATCAGTTCAGGCAAAAGCAGCGGCGAATTTGCTGGCCATTCTGGCAGAGCGCAACGTCATGCTTACAGAGAAGATTCGTTACTTGTCGCAGCGCTCGACCCGGCAAAAACTGATGTTTTATCTGTCTGATGAAGCGGCCCGCCAGGGGAGCCCGTCCTTTGTGCTGCCCTTTAACCGGCAGGAACTGGCTGACTATTTATCAGTAGACCGCAGCGCCATGTCGGCAGAACTGAGCCGCATGAAAAAAGAAGGACTGCTGGAGTACGAGAAAAATCACTTTGTACTCCATGCCCTGTCGTCCAATCGTTCCTGACCGTTTCCTGTCAGATAAAACGGTATTCACGTTCTGACGTCAGCAGCCTGATATTTGTATAGAGACGCTGGTAATAAAAAAGGATGCCTTGTCTTACGGCATCCTTTTTTTGCTGCTGCTTAGTGTAAATGGGGGAGAATGTGTCCCATTTTGTTCTTTTTCGTTTCCAAGTAGAATTCGTCAAATTTCTGTGCTTTCATTTCAATGGGGACCCGTTCGACAATTTCTACGCCAAAGCCTTCAAGACCATAGATTTTTTCCGGGTTGTTCGTCAGCAGACGAAGTTCCTTGGCTCCCAGGTCTTGCAGAATCTGTGCGCCAATCCAGTATTCCCGCAGGTCCGGCGCAAAGCCCAGTTTTTCATTGGCTTCGACTGTGTCATAGCCCTGTTCCTGAAGCACATAGGCCTTGAGTTTGTTAATCAGGCCAATGCCGCGGCCTTCCTGGCGCATGTACAGGAGAACGCCGCGGCCTTCAGCGTTAATCTGGGTCATGGCAGCAGCCAGCTGTTCGCCGCAGTCGCAGCGGCGCGAGCCGAAGACGTCGCCAGTCAGGCATTCGGAGTGAACCCGGCAGAGCAGATTTTTGCCGTCGCCAATATCGCCTTTGACCAGAGCGACGTGGTGTTCGCCTGTCAGGTCGTTAATATAGCCGTAAATGCGGAATTCGCCGAATTTCGTCGGCATTTTGGCAACGGCTTCGCGGATGACGTGTTTGTCATGACGGCGGCAGTAGTTCTGCAGATCGTGAATGGTAATGAATTTGAGGTCGTATTTATCGGCAATGTCCCAAAGCTGCGGCGTCTGCATCATCGTGCCGTCATCGGCCATGATTTCGCAGCACAGGCCAACCTGTGTCAGTCCGGCCAGGCGCATGAGATCGACTGTAGCTTCTGTATGGCCATTGCGGGTCAGAACACCGCCCCGTTTGGCAATGAGGGGGAACATGTGGCCAGGACGGCGGAAATCTTCCGGACGGGCTGCGGCTTCCGTGCATTTGCGGGCTGTCAGGGCCCGTTCGACGGCGGAAATGCCGGTCGTCGTGTCGACGTGATCGATGGAGACCGTAAAGGCCGTTTCGTGATTGTCCGTGTTATGGCTTACCATAGGCGACAAGTTGAGCTTGTTAGCATATTCAATGCTCATGGGCATACAGATGAGTCCCTTGCCGTGGGTGGCCATGAAATTCATGTTTTCTGTCGTGCAGTATTGGGCGGCGCAGATGAAGTCTCCTTCATTTTCCCGGTCCGGATCATCTGTCACGATAATGATGCGGCCAGAACGCAGTTCTTCAATGGCTTCTTCTACAGTATTAAATGTTCTCTTTTCGTTTGTCATGGTAAACCCTCCTGAATATAGAAAGCCCTGATGCTGCACAAGGCAGGTATCAGGGCTTTTAATGACAATATACTATAGCCTGCTGCCAGAAGACAGCAGTTCTCGTATCTTCTTCCATCCAGACTGTACTGTCGGTTTTGGAATTGCACCAAATCACGAGTCAGAGACTCTTACGCCGTAGCGTTCGCGGACTATACCGCCGGTCGGGAATTGCACCCTGCCCTGAAGATAAGAAATGTACGCTATTTATTATACACATAATGCATGTATATGGCAAGGCTTAGGGCACATCAAAAATTTTTCCCGGATTGAGAATATTATTGGGGTCCCAGGCCATTTTAATGCCTTTCATCATGGCCAGTTCATCAGGATTGGTAAATTCTTCCATCAGATGCTTGCGTTTGCTGCCAATGCCGTGTTCGCCGGACAGCCGTCCGCCATGGGCATAAATAAAGGCGTACAGCTCCTGCTGGTTCTGCTGAATCCGCTGCATCCAGTCTTCATACGAAGCATCTTCATTTTTCAGAATATTGAGGTGAATATTGCCGTCGCCGGCATGGCTGGCAATGCGGGTAATGAGATTGTATTTCGTGGCCAGCCGCAGGATTTCATCGAGCAGCAGCGGTTCCTGATCGACAGGGACGACGACGTCTTCCTTGCTGACAATGAGGCTTTCGGCGCGTACTGCTTCAGCAAAGGCCTTGCGGGCCTGCCAGATCTTATTGTGGTCGGCGACGAGAACGGAAGAGGCTCCGTTTTCCGTGCAGATTTCGTCCAGCGTTACGGCTTTGTCATCCAGGTCATCTTCACTGGTTCCTTCCACTTCGACAATGAGATAGTTGCCGCCGTCACTGCTGCCCTGCAGGGTTTCGTTCAAATAGGATTCTACCGATTTGATCGTAATATTATCCATAAATTCGACACACGTCGGCATAATACCGGCTTTAATGAGCTTGTTTACCGTGCCGATAGCCTGTTCCCGGTCCTGGTAAATAGCCAGCAGATCGAGGGTGTACTTAGGCTTGGGCAGGAGTTTGACCGTTGCCTGCGTAATGATGCCCAGCGTCCCTTCTGAGCCGATGACCAGCTGATCCAGGCAGTACCCTGTAGACTGCTTCTGCAGGCGGGCGCCGAGATGGACGATTTTTCCTGTCGGGCTGACGACTTCAATGGCATATACCTGATGCCGTGTCGTCCCGTATTTGACGGCCCGGTTGCCGCCGGCATTGGTGGCAATGTTGCCGCCAATAAAGCAGGAATCGCCGCTGCAGGGGTCACCGGCATAGAACAGGCCCTTCTTTTCAGCTGCTTCCTGCAGATCTGACGTGCGGACGCCTGGTTCAACGACGGCGTACAGGTTTTCTTCGTTAATTTCAACGATGTGGTTCATCTTTTCCAGGGACAGGACGATGCCGCCGTAAATGGGCACGGCGCCGCAGGCAAGACCCGTTCCGGCACCGCGGGGGACGACGGGAAAGTGATATTCATTGGCCAGGCGCATGACGGCGGCAACCTGGTCAGCTGTTTCGGCAAATACGACGGCTTCCGGCATATGATGGTATGCCGGGTCCGTTACTTCGTCGTGGGAATAGGGCTGCAGCAGATCGCTGTCAGTCAGTACATTTTTAGCACCTACAGCCTCTTTCAGTTTTTCCAGCACAGGGCCGGTAATTGGTTCGTATTTCATCAGGAAACCCTCCCTAGTTTTTACAGCGTTAGAGTCAATGATTGCATATCTTCTTTATTATATAGTGGCTTTGCTGATTTTTAAAGGGAGAAACAGAAAATCCCTTTATATTAGTGCTGATTCCATGTATACTACTAGTAACAGAAAGATAACGTATGTACGAAAGGAGTTTGTCATGACGGAAATGACGCGCCCTGTGCGGCGGCGGAAACGGAAAAAGCAGCGTTCCTCCCCGGGAGTCTACAGGCTTCTGCTCATTCTCATTATCCTGTTCGGCGTCCTGTTTCTGGGCAACCGGGTCTATGAGTTGTGGCAGATTCACAAAGACATGGAACAGACGCTGCAGCAGAAAGAAAAGCTGCTCACCGAGAATCAGACACTGGAAGCCCGCAAAGAAACGCTGAACCAGCCGGAAGAAGTGGCCAAACTGGCACGGGAACGGTTTGGACTGGCTATGCCCGGGGAAATCCCGTATAAGAGGAAATAAAATTCCATGGGCCAGAAAGAATTCCTGCTAATTTCGATTGAATTTTTTCTCATTTATAGGTATAATACGTTTATACGCGTTATCAGCAAGGCAAGAACATAAGGAGGATTATGAAGTAGCATGACAATCGAAATAGGCAGCGTATTGGAAGGAACCGTTACGGGGATTACAAAATTTGGCGCATTTGTAGAACTTCCCGACAAGAAAGTAGGTCTGGTCCATATTTCAGAAGTGGCGAATGAATACGTAAAAGACGTCAACGACTTTCTGAAGGTGAAGGATAAGGTCAGCGTCAAAGTACTGTCCGTAGATGATAAGGGGAAAATCGGCCTGTCTATCAAACAGACCCAGCCGGAACCGGCAAAGAAGGAATTTCGCCCGCGACGCGAATTCCGTTCCCATACTGGGTTTGACTCCAACCGGCGTTCTTCCACATCCCTGTCTTTTGAAGACCGGCTCAGCCGATTCATGAAAGAAAGCGATGAACGGCAGATGGATTTGCGACGCAACACGGAATCGAAGCGGGGCGGCCGCGGCGCTCGCCATGCAGATTAATTCCGTTGCATGAAACATAGGATATGCAGAGAGTATTCCGGTCAGGAATGCTCTTTTTGTTTTCAATGAGGTGACTATACAATGAATAGCCGTACCTATGCAGTAATCGACATTGGCTCCCATTCCCTGCGGCTCATGACGGGCTGGCATGACGGAACACAGTGGCACTGGTCGCCGAAAGAACTGGCGACGACCCGCCTGGGTGCCGGTGTCAGTGAAACACGGCATTTATCGCCAGAAGGCATTGCCGCATCCCTGGAAGCCATGGCCGCCTGGAAACAGCGGCTCGACGGTATTCCTGTCTGTGCTGTTGCTACCAGCGCCGTCCGGGAAGCCGTCGACGGACAGGCCTTTCTGGCAGAAATACGGGCCCGCTTTGGCTGGCACTGCCGGAGCATTTCCGGCATGGAAGAAGGTGCGCTCAGCTTCTGCGGCGCCTCGTCACAGCTGCCCCTGGGAAGCGGTGCTGCCGTTCTCGATATTGGCGGCGGCAGCAGTGAAGTGTCTGTCGGCGTCAGCGGCGGTTCTGTTTCCTGGTCGCACAGCTATCCCATGGGAGCTGTGCGGTTTATGAAGCCCCTGCCCATATCGGACGAGGACGTGCAGGATATTGAAGAGCGCTGTGCCCGCCTGTGGCGCCCGATGGAGCAGGTTCCGCCTGTCCTGATCGGCGTCGGCGGCACACTGACTACACTGGCCGCCATGGAACATGAGCTGACCGTCTATGACCCGTCTGTCGTCAATGGAACGGTTATTTCGCTGGAACAGCTGTCGGCGCGCATCCATGCTCTGCGGCACATGACGCCGGACGAACTGCTGCACGTACCGGGACTGCAGCCAAAACGAAGTGCCGTCATCATTCCGGGCCTGCTCATTGCCCGCTCGTTCCTGCAGCACTATGGACTGCAGGCCGTGCAGATCAGTGAACGGGATCTGATGGAAGGCGTATTTCTGCGCCATTCCTTTCACGACGCCGCCTGGCGCGCAGCAGAACGATGAAGGATATGTGCCGCGTCGTAGCTGCATACTGCCAGGACCATTCCCTGCTTCATCAGGGCGATACGATCGTCGTCGCCTGCTCCGGCGGCCCGGACTCGCTGGCCCTGCTGGATGTACTGGCCCGGCTCCGGACTGACTGCGGCATACGTCTGGTCGTCTGTTACGTGCATCACGGCATTCGCCAGGCTGCCGATGACGAAGCACGGATTGTCGCCCGTGAAGCAGCCCGGCGGCAGTGTGCGTACGTCTGCTTTCATGCCGATGTGCCGGCCCTGGCCAGAACGCGGCACATTTCTCTGGAAACGGCAGGGCGGGAAGAACGGTACCGCCTTCTTCGTCAGGCTGCTGCCCAGTACGGCGCTTCAGCCATTGCCGTCGCCCATCATCAGAATGATCAGGCCGAAACAGTACTGCTTCATGTGCTGCGGGGCAGCGGCCTGGCCGGCCTGGGGGGCATGGCGCCGAAAAACGGGGACATTATTCGTCCCTTTCTCTGTCTGACCCGGCAGGACATCGAACAGTACGGCCGCGACCGAAACCTGTCGCCGTGCTGTGATGAAAGCAACTATTCTGCCGTATTTGCGCGCAACCGCATTCGGCTGGAACTGCTGCCCTGTCTGCAGCAGTATAATCCCGGCATTGTTGCCGATTTAACCCGTATGGCCGACATTGTGCGGGCTGATGATGCCTATATCCGGCAATGTGCGCAGGAACAGTACGATGCGCTGAAACAGCCCTGCGACGGCGGTGCCGCGCTGGATAAGCGCGGTCTGCTGGCGCAGCCTCTGGCCATACAGCGCCGCCTTCTCCGCCTTCTGTGCCGGGATGTTACCGGCACAGAGCAGGATATACCCTTTCATTATATCGAAACCATGCGGGCCCTGGCCTCCAAAGGGGCAGGGAAACAATTTCAGACCGGCACCGTCCAGGTCTATACGACGCGGCAGGCCCTGTGTGCTGTCAGAGCCGCACTGCCGCCGCGTCGGCACAACCACAGAAACCAACAGATTCAGGAGGATACGACATGCATCAAGATGTAGACCATATATTGCTGACAGAAGAAGCCATTGCAGCACGCGTTCAGGAACTGGGAGCGCAGATTACGCATGACTATGCAGGAAAAACGATTCTGATGTGCGGCATTCTGAAAGGAGCCGTCACCTTTTACACCGACCTGGCCCGGGCCATTGACGGGCCCGTGCAGTTTGACTTCATGAGCTGCTCCAGCTACGGCACGTCAGCCTCGTCTTCCGGAAACGTTACGATCCGCAAGGATATGGACAGCGATCCTGAAGGGGCAGACATTCTGATTGTCGAAGATATTATTGATACAGGCGTCACGTTGAGCTGTCTCATGCCTCTTTTGAAAGAACGAGGCGCCCGTTCGGTACGGCTGGCAACGCTGCTCAGCAAGCCGGCCCGCCGCCGCGTCGATGTGCCTGTCGATTACAACGGCTTTGAAATCCCCGACGCCTTTGTCGTCGGCTATGGACTGGATTTTGCCGGCCGATACCGCAATTTGCCCTATATTGGCGTACTGAAAAAAGAAGTATACAGCAAATAGCATCAAAAGGGCCGTTTTGTTTTATATAAAGCTGTTGTTGCATGAACAAAAGTGTGATAATATAAGTATTGTAT